>JBDKUB010000200.1:0-2665 GCA_039679915.1 Anaerolineaceae bacterium | reverse complement strand
AGTTTGGCGCCCAGTGCACCGCCTTGACGGGCAGCTTCTACCAGGTTATCCAATTCCGGCGAAGAAACATCAAGTTTGCGCAAAAGGGCATGGTTTTCGTTCATCAAACCCCCCAATATTTGAATTTGGCCTTCGGCAATGGCGCGCCGCGCTGAACGGGTTATTTCACCGATTGCATCAAATACGGCATCTAAAGCAGTATTATCCGCCAACCAGGCTTTACGTACGTCGCCAACCGTCACCGCAGTCGTACTGGCAATCCCAGTATCGCCGATGATAATATTCATGGGTTTGCCAACGTCGATGGTTTGAGGAGGCTGCCCTTTCACAAAATATACCGGCATACCGAAAGCAATGACAGTGTTATCGATTCCCGAGGGGGTACCATGGTGGATTTTTTCTACTTCGAAGGTTAATTCCGAAATCTCCAGTTCGGATAACGGCATTTCAAAAAAGGCTGCCAGGCTATGAAATAAGGCTACTGAGACTGCTGCCCCAGAGCCCATCCCTGAAGCAACCGGGATGGAGGAAGAGATTTTAATGACACAGGGCGGAATTTGTTTTATACCGCAATGAGCTGTAAATGCCTGAATGGCTACATTAAGGGGATAGTCGCCGGGTAAGTCTGCAAGATTAGATTTTAGATCGATATCGGGTGCTTCGATCTGGATTGTACCCGGGCTTAATTCGGGTTCGGTGATGATTTCAACGGTGGCCGTCAGCTTGGTGACGGGGACTGCGATAGCAGGTCGCCCGTATACGACGGCATGTTCGCCGAAAAGGATGATTTTAGCCGGAGCGGTTGCATAGGCATATTCACGCATCGGTCACTCCCTTAACTCACGGCTTAGAAAAAATAGAAAATCGACAAAACAACCAATCCCCATAGAACCACAACGATTTGCAAAGGCCTATCCGAAAGAAAAACCTCTTCCGGGGCGCCCCCGCTGTGTTTTACCTGAATTAAATAGAGATAACGAAAAATGCCATATAAAACAAAGGGAATGGTGAGCATCATCACGTGATTATTGGGCAAGTTGGGAGCGGAGAAGGTGTACAGACTGTATGCCAGGATTGTCGTTGCAGAAACGATTGAGATATATTGATCGAGCAGGGGTATCGTGTAGCCATCCAATACTCGCCGATGGGAATTGGCGTCGCTAGTCAATAAAGCCAGTTCGGCACGCCGTTTCCCAAAACCCAGATAAAGCGATCCCAACGTGATGACTACGTACAACCATGGAGAAAAGCGTGCCACCTGGATCAATGTGACACCCGCCACAACTCGCAGTACAAAGCCAAAGGCAATGGTCAATACATCCAGTAACGGGATATGTTTCAACCATTTAGAATAAGCCAGATTGAGTGCCAGATACCCCAAACTCACCCAACAAAAAGCAGGGGAAAGTATGAAAGATAAGGGCACAAGAATAGCAATCGAGATTATGGCAAAATAGAGGGCAAATTTAACGGACAGCTTTCCAGACGCAATAGGCCGTTTGCATTTCTGCGGATGCTTACGGTCGGCTTCGATATCTGTGATATCGTTGATGATGTAGATAACCCCCGAAAGCAGACAAAAAATAATGAATCCGGCAAATGTTCGTAAAATTTGCGGGATATGGGCAGGGTTAAACTGACGATCGAAAACAATTGCAGCAAATAAGACCACATTTTTTACCCACTGGCGCGGCCTCATTTCTTTTATTATCAATTTCAAATTATTGACAAACATGGGGTTATCATAGCATGACTTAGATATGGGGAGAAGGGAAAAGGGTTAATAAAAATGCAAAGAAAGATTCGTGCTAAAATAAAGCAGCTTGGATCGGCGGTCGTTTCAAGGCAATCTTTGGAACGGCGTCGGGAAAAAGCGGAATGCTCACTTTATTCCCGTCGAAAAGCGCCGCCGTTTATATCCTGGCAGCAGGGAATAACGCCGATCCATGAGCATTTGGATATTCTACAAACTTCCAAAATGTTGGATTGATTCAAGCGACGAAGCATGTCGCTTGAGTAGCGTTTTCCCATTAGCAAAATTTTTCAATATACCATTGGGAATCGACGGATAAGCTATGTTTGGTGCTTATACTGAATTTTTTTATATTTCATGGATTTTAGAAAACTAACAGTTGAATAATAAAATATGAGGAAAAGCTGATGGAAGAAATTACCTTAAACATAAACAACAGCCTCAGGCACATTCTTGTAAATCCACAAGATCATTTACGCGATGTGTTACGAAAATTATCCTATTTTAGTGTAAAACATGGCTGTGAAGATAGTATTTGCGGGGCATGTACGGTGCTCTTAGATGGGAAAGCGGTCAAAAGTTGCCGTATTCCGGCGCTGGAGGCTGTAGGAAAACAGATAATCACTTTGGAAGGCTTATCACCCGAAGGACAGTTGCATCCCATTCAACGCGCATTCATGGAGACAGGCGCTATTCAATGTGGGTATTGCACGCCGGCTCAAATTATGACCGCCAAAGCGCTATTGGATCGCAACCCCTCCCCCAACGAAGAGGAAATTCGTCAAGCAATGAATGGGGTGCTGTGCCGCTGCACAGGCTATGTGCGTACGGTGGAAGCCGTTCAGCGGGCGGCTGCAGTGCTACGTGGTGAAAGTGTAGCACGTCCCCAGCCGATCGAAATCACTTTACCGA
>JBDKUB010000258.1:0-7828 GCA_039679915.1 Anaerolineaceae bacterium | reverse complement strand
GAGACCCGCAAGAGATAAACCAGAAATTACGTGTGATCGTAGATAAAATCGTTGTTGCCGAAAACAAGGATATTAAGATACAATTCAAGTAATCTCTTGGGAGATTGTGACTTATCTTTGCCAAGAGACTTTTTCTTTTCCCTGAGTAATCTTATGGATGACCCTGCCAGCTCGAAAAAACGTAGGAACAAAAAAATATTACTCTCTGCCTATCTATTAATCAGTTTTGCGATGGTTATCGGAATCGCGGTCGTTGTATATCATGATTTTATAATCGATCGCTCCCCTGCTCCAACACCGACCAATCTATGGCAACCTACATTGACTACCCTGGTTCTATCCAAACCCTTACCCAGTGATACCCCGGCACTTCTACCCAGTGAAACACCCTCCATTCAATCAAGCGCAACTTCTACGATTAACCCCTACCCCATATCCACAAAGCCTATAATCGATGAGCTACTCCCCACGGAAACAACGATTCCTTCACTGACGATATCACCAATCATTAATACATCCACAGCGTTGCCCGATGAACCATTGATGCCAACTCCAATATCGAATCCGATCTATCCGCAAATTCCTTCTAAAACTCCCACCCGTATCAAAAATCCATGCCCTTGCAGTCACGATTTGTATGATTGCAAGGATTTCAGCACGCATGCCTTAGCTCAGGCTTGCTATGATTATTGCATACTCACCGGCTGGGGTGATGCACATCATTTGGACAAAGGCGGCACAGGGATTGTTTGCAAAGGTTTGCCGTGATAAAATAAAAAATGCACAAAAAAAGAGGGAAATTTATGTCAATTGATAATATTCCAATGATAATGTTTATATATACATGAAGGAGAATAATTATGGCTCATACTGGAGGCCCATTTATTCATGCAGCTTGTTTTGTGGAAAACGTCATTCGTGATGACACAGGTACATTTTCTCTTATTCGTATGATCGATAGAATTACACGTGCTGCAGCCAGCCCAAATCCACCGGAGAATATGGAACCATTTGATTATCCCCTTCGGATTTTTATTGGATTAAAATCGGGTGAAGCGCGTGGACATAGTGAGATACGGATTGTTCCTGAATTACCGAATGGACAGTCTTTAGATCCCTTCATTGTAAAAGCTCATTTTGAAGGGGAAGAACATGGCTTTGCAGCCGTCTTTAATATCGTTATGAATTTTCCTTATGAAGGGCTTTATTGGTTTAAAGTTTTTGTTGATGATAATTTAATGACTTCAATGCCACTTCGTATAGTCTATGATAGGCAGTTTCTCAAACAACAACCCACCTCTTAATACGAGTAAATTTTTATACCAGGAGTAAGGTTATTTTTAAGTAAACTTTCAGAATTTTCACGTTCATGGTTGAGATTATCTTGATATATGCGTTCAATAGTATTTGAAGTGTCTGTTGTTATAAAGTCATGCTGAAAATCATTGTTGATATGAATACAGAAATAAGGAAGTTTTTCAGATAATTTCTCTTGAATATTCAATAATGACGATCGCCCTGAAGCCATTTCAACTATGCCTAATTCGATTTCAGCAATTAAATCTGCTTCTAAGGAGTTAGGATCCTTCAATAAATCTGGTAATCGTGATGTATACCATTTTTCTAAAGAATCAATATTTATTTCGTTATTTATAAATTTAGTAACTATTTCGCAAAATTCGGAGTTCATAGATGCCTATTCTTCCTGTTTTGTGTGTTTCTGCTGATATTATACGGCAAAAATTCAATGAAAACCATCTTTATGAGAAAACCTTAACGGGAGAAATACACAAAATTGTAAAGCGAAATAGCCATTGTGAACCACCTCCAAAAGGAGAACCATTTTGTACTCATAGTCAAATTGTCTATTATTACGATAAATCAAACAATCCTTTAGTATAGTACACCAATATCTACGGCCAGATGGAAAATTAGGAGCTAGCGGTTTACCCGACCCTAAAAAATTAATCATGGATGATAAAATTTTGATGGTTAAAAGGGAAAAATAATTGTAACAATTCATTAACAAAAAATGAGAATTTTGAGGTATAATATTAAAAATTCGGCGTTTGCTTTTGTGGTTTGTAGATTGACTTGGAGGAACCTATTTATTATTCGTAATTGATTTCTACTCCTCTAGAACTTTTTCTCGGCTGCATTAGCAAACGTCAGCCGATTGTTTTTTAATAGGACAGTTTTATTCACGAAAGGAGGTGAGTGGATTGACATCAGTAGTTCTTCGTTCTAATGAATCGCAGGATCAGCTACTCAAGCGATTCAGAAAAAAAGTAGCTAAAAGTGGCGTTTTGAGTACCGTTCGCCGCAAACGGTGGTTTGTTTCGAAGAGTGAGCTTCGCCGCATTCAAAAGAAAAAAGCCACACGTCGATTTAAACGGCGCCAGGTTACAGAAATTGAATAATCCTAAAAATGGAATGCGTTTTTTCTTTACTGATTTATTCCGGAGGTGCAAATGGCAAAAGATGAAGAAAAAATCCAGGTAGAAGGTACGGTCATCGAAGCGCTACCAGGAACCCAGTTTAAGGTTCGTCTGGAAAACGATCATGACGTTTTAGCGTATCTTTCTGGAAAAATGCGTAAATATTACATTCGAATTTTATTGGGTGATAAAGTGCGGGTGGAAATGTCCCCTTATGATCTCACTCGGGGGAGAATCGTATATCGGCACAAGAAGTTTTCCGAACAAGGCGACGTGGAAGAAGAATATTGAGTTTCTATTATTAACACTCCGGATTTATTAATCAATCATAAAAAATACCCTGCATTATTGCAGGGTATTTTTTTATTTTAAAATCTAAAACAATATGTTATCGGTATGTGGAAAGCACCTTCATATAATTTACTCTTTCGAAGGTAGCCGGATCAGCGACCGCTTGCTGACTCATACTGCCTATCATTTGCTTCACAGAGCTATATTCATGCGCCTCCAACCAGGCTTGTAAGTCATTTATCAACTTTGGTGCTTGATCGATTCCGTTTTGAAGAAATTCAGAGGCGACCATGGTGATATTAGCGCCTGCCATGAGTGCTTTCAGCATATCTTCCGCAGTGTGCACACCGCTGGTAAGAGCAAAATCGGCTTTGACTTTTCCGAAGAGTATGGCAATCCACCTCAAGGGTAAGCGCAATTCATTGGAATTGCTTAATACCAGGTGTGGAACAACTTCTAGGTTTTCCAAATCGAAATCGGGTTGGTAGAAGCGATTGAACAATACCAATCCATTTGCACCAGCTTGGGTTAGCTTTCTAGCAAAATTAGGCAGTGAGGTAAAGAATGGACTCAATTTAACCGCCAGAGGGATTTGTATTCTTTGACGGATGCTGCTGACCAAATTTAGATAGTTATCTTCCAACTGCGTTGCCGTCATCTCCGGGTTGGTTGCCAGATAATAGATATTCAGCTCTAAGGCATCGACGCCGGTTTGTTCGATTTTTTGGGCATAATCGATCCATCCACCGGAAGAGACGCCGTTGAGCGAAGCAATGATCGGGATTCCAACCGATTTTTTAAGGTCACGAAGATGATCTAAATACGGTTCTGGGCCCATACGGTAGAGACCCAAATCTGGAAAACCACTGTGAGCTTCAGAAAAAGTGTCCGATGTTCGCATGAGGTCTTCGTGAAGCTTAAGACTTTCCAGAGTAATCTGTTCTTCGAAAAGGGAATAGACCACAACCGCGGCAACACCTTTTTGCTCCAGCGCCTGAACGGTGCTTACTTTTTGAGATAGCGGTGACGCAGAAGCTACTAAAGGATTTTTAAGCGATAATCCCAGATAGCTTGTGGAAAGATCGACCATCAATTTATCCTTTCTTATCTCCATCGTAGATCATAGCTGCCATTTGACGATAGAGATTCCATCTATTCTGAGCATCTTTCTCTGCTAGTTTCATCAATGCTTCCGCACGTTGTTCGTCACTCTTCAGCAACATGCGATAACGGGATTCGTTGTATGCATATTGTTGAACCGGGATGGTGGGTTCCTTAGAATCGATGGTTAATGGGTTTTTACCCTCATCAATCAATGAAGGATTGAAACGATAGAGCGGCCAGGCGCCGGATTGAACCGCCAATTTTTGCTGATCCAACCCTTTGATCAAATCGTAGCCATGCATTGCGCAGTGGCAGTAGGCAATGATGATGGATGGTCCATCGTAGGCGTCAGCTTCGAGAAATGCGTTCAAAGTCTGCTGATCGCTTGCACCAAAAGCAATTCGTGCGACATATACATAACCATATGCCATGGCGATCATGCCTAGGTCTTTCTTGGGAATAGCTTTACCTTGTGCGGCGAATTTGGCCACGGCTGCCCGAGGCGTGGATTTGGATGCTTGTCCACCGGTATTGGAATATACCTCGGTATCCAAAACTAGGACATTGACATTTTTCCCCGAAGCAAGGACATGGTCTAAACCGCCATAACCGATATCATACGCCCAGCCGTCACCACCTAAAATCCACACACTCTTACGCACTAATATATCGGCAATACTTGCCAGGTTTTTTGCTTCCGGTGTATTGGATTTGGCTAAGCTTTGTTTGAGCTGTGCTACCCGTTCACGCTGGGTTTTAATACCGGCTTCGGTGGTCTGATCGGCATTCAATATGGCATCGACCAAACCCTGACCTACCATAGGTGCTACCTTTATAAGTAATTCCCGTGCTAGTTCACTTTGTTTATCGATGGTCAAGCGCATTCCCAAACCGAATTCGGCATTATCTTCGAATAATGAGTTCGACCAGGCTGGACCGCGGCCTTCTTTATTTTTCGAATAGGGGGTTGTGGGTAAGTTACCGCCAAAAATCGAAGTACAACCGGTGGCGTTGCTTATCACAATCCGATCTCCAAACAATTGGGTCAAAAGTTTTATGTAGGGTGTTTCTCCGCAGCCGGCACATGCACCGGAGAATTCGAAGAGCGGTTGAAGCAATTGGGAGTTTTTCACCGATTTCACGCTGATGGCAGTACGATCGACTTCAGGCAAAGAGAGGAAGTAGTCCCATTTGACAGCTTCGCGTTTCCTGATGGGCGGTTGAGGAGCCATCTTAATCGCTTTGCGCCCCGCCTGGCTCTTATCTTTTGCCGGGCAAACTTCGACGCATAATCCACAACCTGTGCAATCTTCCGGAGCTACGGCAATGGTGTATTTCGTATTGGGAAATTCTTTCCATTTCCCATCCATATAAAGCCAGCCTTCGGGAGCTTTATCCAGGTAGGATGGATCGTAGACTTTTTCTCGAATAACGGCATGAGGGCAAACGAATGAACACTTTCCGCATTGAATGCATAAATCGGGCTCCCAGACGGGAATTTCCAGTGTGATATTACGCTTTTCATACTGCGTGGTGGCTGTTGGGAAAGTCCCATCGACCGGGAATGCACTCACCGGTAAATTGTCTCCATCGAGTTTAATGATCGTCCCTAATACATCTTGCACATACTTAGGGGCATCATCGGGAACCGGTTGACGACGGGTGAGTTTGCTGGTAGCTTTATCGGGTACTTTCACTTCATGTAAATTAGCCAGCGATTGGTCGACTGCCTCGAAGTTTTGTTTAATTACAGCTTCACCGCGTTTGCCATAGGTTTTCTCGATGGCGTGCTTGATTTCGGAGATGGCCTGCTCGCGGGGTAGAACACCGCTAATAGCAAAAAAGCAGGTCTGCATGATGGTATTGATTCGTCCACCCATCCCTGCATTTTTCGCGACATCATATGCGTTGATAATATAGAACTTTAGCTTTTTATCGATGATGGCTTGCTGAGTTTCGATCGGGAGTTGATCCCATACTTCATCGGGGCCATAGATACTGTTGAGCAAGAATACGGCACCCGGCGCTGCGTATTTTGTTACATCATAACGTTCCAGGAAAGAAAATTGGTGGCAGGCGACAAAATTGGCAGAGCCGATCAAGTATGGAGCACGAATTTGTTTGGGTCCAAAGCGCAGGTGCGAAAGTGTGACGGTGCCAGATTTCTTCGAGTCATAGTAGAAATATCCCTGGGCATAGTTGTCGGTTTCTTCACCGATGATTTTGATGGAATTTTTGTTTGCTCCCACCGTGCCATCGGATCCCAACCCCCAGAATACTGCCCGAATGGTTTCAGGGGCTTCGATGTGGAAATTGTGGTCATAATCCAAGCTGGTATGAGATACATCATCGACGATACCAATAGTGAAGTGATTCTTTGGTTCTAATTTCGATAATTCATCGAAGACGCCTTTAGCCATGGCTGGTGTGAATTCTTTGGATGACAAACCATATCTGCCGCCGATAACCCGTGGATATGGGCGATTAGCAAACTGGTTATAAGGGGCACTGCCTTCTGCCAAACCTTCATTAATAGCTGTCACAACATCTTGATAGAGAGGTTCACCGGCAGAGCCGGGTTCTTTGGTGCGATCGAGCACTGCAATACTCTTTACGGTAGGGGGCAGGGTTTTCAAGAAGTTCTTTACTGAAAATGGGCGGTAGAGACGCACTTTGATGACGCCCACTTTTTCTCCACGTTCTGAGAGGTAGATGGCTGTCTCACCGGCGGTTTCCGCACCGGAACCCATAATGACGATGACCCGGTCGGCTTCGGGAGATCCAACGTAATCGAACAAGTGGTAAGACCGCCCGCTGACACTGGCAAATTTATCCATAGTTTTTTGAACGATATCGGGGCAGGCAGCGTAGTATGGATTGACAGTTTCCCTGGCTTGGAAGAAAACATCGGGATTTTGAGCGCTCCCGCGTAAGACAGGTCGATCTGGGGACAAACCGCGGGCGCGGTGAGCAAATACCAGGTTATCATCGACCATAGCGCGTAAATCTTCGTCGGATAATTGTTCGATTTTGTTGACCTCATGTGATGTACGAAATCCATCGAAGAAATGGAGGAACGGAACGCGAGCTTCGAGTGTAGCTGCGTGAGCTATGGCTGCGAGATCGTGCGCTTCTTGTACCGAGCAGGAAGCCAGCAGTGCAAAGCCGGTAGAACGGGTTGCCATCACATCGGAATGATCGCCAAAGATGGATAGGGCATGTGTAGCGACTGTTCGAGCTGACACGTGAAACACGGTGGAAGTCAATTCACCGGCGATCTTGAACATGTTGGGAATCATCAATAGTAAACCTTGTGAGGCGGTGAAGGTGGTGGTGAGGGAGCCGGTTTGAAGTGCTCCATGAACTGCACCAGCGGCACCACCCTCCGACTGCATTTCGATGACTAGCGGCACAGTTCCCCATAGATTTTTACGTTTTACCGCAGACCATTCGTCGGAAAATTCGCCCATTGGAGAAGAAGGTGTGATCGGGTATATTGCGATCACTTCACTTAGTTTATGTGCGACGTATGCCGTGGCTTCATTTCCATCAATTGTGATCATATTTTTTTTCATTTTTTTCTCCATGAAATCGAGATTATTCTCGTTAATATTTTCAATGGCTAAAAATATCTAAAAATTTAGCACCAACTTAATAGTTTATCCTGGCTTTCATGAGTCTAACAGTTATTAAATGCACAAAAATACCAGCGACCTGTCACTTTTCGGACTAAAATCATTGATTTTGGGTTAATCGATTCATATTAGCAGAAGCGTTTTATTTGTGCTATACTTTGACAATGTGTGAAAACCTCCAACTATGGCAATTGTGGGTACGTAACTTGCACCGTTGGGGGATATATAAAATGGTTGCTTCTTTTACGGAAATGGCTGAGTCGATGGATTTTATTGGCGCATCATTGATTTATTGGCGCCAGCCTTTCTTAAAGTATTATATATCAAATTAAAAAATACGCGCACTCACAGGGCTGCTTG
>JBDKUB010000309.1:0-11752 GCA_039679915.1 Anaerolineaceae bacterium | reverse complement strand
TTAAGAACGCCGTCCATGTTTGGATCCTTCAAATCAAGCGTGCCTTGCATCTCATGCACGCGATAAGCCAACTTGAGGAATTTGGAGAGAGCTAGCTGAGGAATATCGTCTAGTCGCTCAGGTCCATACCACTCGAAGATGTCTCTATCCCCCTTGCTCGAGTTGCATTTCCTGCACGCGCAAACACAATTGTCGGATGTGTTGAGGAGAGCCACAATCCTGTGGTCAACACCCGCTCTTGAGATTGGAATAATATGATCGGTACTTAAACTACTCGTAGCTCCGCAGTAAACACAAACCTTACCTTTCTTTAATTCATTCTCATAATCTCTTATTGATGAAGACCAATTCATCTCCCCTGATTCGAGCTTTTTATAACGAGAAATCACAAAGCCGTAGTTGCCATCAAATCCGGCTGCCTTGGCAATGAGCTGAGCATACTGCCAGTAGATAAAGCGTCGCACTGTGTCAACATATTTTGGAGGCTTTAGAATCATATTCAGCTCCTTACACCCTCATGGTCATTGCCTTTGGGATGGCGAGCATCTATCCATTCTACTGAACCCTCTTTACATCCCATTCCACGGTTTATCCGGCATTAGTTTAGATTGAAAAATAAGCTGCTTTTGCGATTATTTCGGTTTCCATAATCTAAACCCTAAAACCATTATAATAAAATCCTTACCATTGTCAACGAAAAATAAGTCGAATATAACAACTCGGAGCGACTACAGTCCAATATGCTCCTCGATCTAGAGCGCGGCGCCCATTCTATATAATGTAAAAACAAGGTTATAGAGCCCTTTCCACAAGATGAGCGGCACAAGATAGACTGGGACGATGATTGGATTAAAGATTTTTCAACAAGTGAGTTAAAGCATACTATATTATGGCTGGAGGTTGATTGTGAACACCCATGGTCCCGGGTATAGATAACCGAGGGCTTCCAAAAAGTGCTGATAGGCTTCTTGCTGATCCATGCCTTCGGGGAGCTTGTTGAAGGTGGGACCACCACCTCCACCGCCTGCAGCGGAACGACTTGTGGTGTAATCCATTTCGATTCCGTCTGCCTTGAGTTTTTCCTGGGCAGCCTTCAACTCCGCATCCGGGATGACCTCGGGCATGGATTGTTGCCGGACTGTGTTGAGCGCTAGATTAACTACACTGCGCATCAAATATGGCTCGAACGGGCGGCTTTCATCGAAACCGCGGATACGCTGATAAATTCGGATGAAAGCGTCTTGGACGATGTCTTCTGCCAACTGCTCGTCGTGGACGATTAAGAAAGCCGTTCGCACTGCTTTGACCTGGTAACGGGTAATCAGGGTTTCCAAGCCACCGATGTCTCCATTTTTCAAGCGGCGGATGGCTGTGGTATCCAACATAAGGGGATTTATCTCATTTGGTGAGTATACAGTTCAAACAGCAAAAAGGTTGGAGTATGCCTCGTTTTAGAATGGCAAATCACGAAACGCAAGACAGAGAACTGTCAACTATGATTCTACTGTTTATTTATTCATCATCTTAGAACGCTTTTTTGGTTGTGGCATTATACATGCGTCTGAACCATGATTTTTGTATATGATAAAAGGGATAGCTCCAACAATGGACAGTAGCTTGAATAGCACGACAAAGGATAAAGACATCAGAATTATGAAAACCAGAATATTAATCATATCGCAACCTTGCTGATATCATTGTGCGGATCGATAGCCACCCCGTGCTATACCGCGGTGCGGCGTTGGTTGTAACCAGGAGTTTGCAGCGTATTTTTTATCAAGGCATAGATTAGTTCCTGATAACGATTGGTAGATAGAGCATTAACCGCTGATAGGCGATCTTAAGATTATACTCGTTGGGAGAATCATAGGTCTCCAGCTCAGAGTAGGCAATCATCGCCAGCCCGGCGGGGTTGAGGGCAATCGAAGCATATGCGGCTTCATCTTGATGGGCGCCGCCGCCGTCTATGAAGGTACATTGCCAGGTGGAGAAAGGCGTTTCTGGACCGCAATTGCCATATAATAAACCCAAAGAATACGCCGGCTGTGCCACTTTGAGACTGGAAGGACCTTGATCTTCTGACGCATTCATATAGGCAATGATGGGAACATTGTTGCTGTCCACTGCCAGCGAGATTCCGACTTTGGTTAGACCCGTGCCAATGCTTTCTATGTTATCGCATTGAAAATTATTAAATTCTCCGCAATTGCCACCTCCACCCACGTGAACAGCGTATTTCAGCTTCCCGTGTGTGGTGTCATAGTAAGCAAACTGCAGCTTATCGCTTGCATTGGCTTGCGCGTGGATCGAGACAAACTTGCCCACATCCGAGCCATCTGTCCCATCCACGGTGGCACAAGACCACGTATTGTCAGTGCCACAATTGCCGCCGAATCCAGCATAATAGGCATATTTAAGGTCGCCGGTATTCCCGTTGTAGTAGGCGATATGTGTATTCACGAACTCAGATTTACTCAGCGATACGTATTGACCCATGCCTTCACCGCTATCCACTGTTTCGCAATTCCACTTCCCAGCCGCGTCACCCTTGCCACAATTACCCCCGCTGTCTACCTCGGTAGCAAATTTCAGCGCATCGCTGCCAAGAGGGTTGCTCGTGTAGTAGGCGATGCGCGGATTTCCATTTGCAGTGTACTTCAACGAGGTGTATTGCCCATAGCTAGGCGCGCCAAGATAAACTTCCGCATCCTGAACCGTAACGATACGCCAGGTGCAAGGAAGGGTAATACAGGAATATTCGGCAAACTTGAGTGCGCTATTGCTGGTGTCGTAGTATGCCACACCAACGAGGCGGTTATTAAAGAGAGAACTGTCGTCGGGATGGACGTCAATCGAGCTGTACATTCCTACGTTACCGGAGCTATCAACCGTACTGCAGTACCAATCATTAGACAAACCGCAGTTGCCACCGCTGCTCACACGGTGCGCCACCTTCAAGGCTGTATTGGTATCATCATAATAGCTGATCCAGGGTGTGCCATTGCCGGGGTCGAAGGCGATCGAAGTGTGCGAGCCAACGTCACCGGGCTGGTCTACATACTCTTTGACCTAGCGGGTATTGCCTTGGGTCGATGCAGTTTCTTCCTTCTGTGGGATTGCCTGCGCCTGGCCAGTTCCACTTGCCAACACCAGGCTAACAAATATCATAGCAATTCCAAACCAAGTGAGAGTTTTCATGGGTCTCCTCCTTTGAGACGTAAAATTGAGTTCTCTACTATCAATAAGGGTGGCTATGATTCAATCAGCTTGTTGATTTCTGATTCTATCATACTGCCCCAAGTGAGCGTTATCAGCGGCTAGGATGAGTGGAAATTGTGCAGTGCAGGCACCGATTTTCGAACAATAGATGCAGGACAGGTATATATTGCTGAGCTACCGCGCCGCGATACACAGCGGCGCGGCCTCAGTTGTGAGTGCTGGTTAAACGCGTATCACTCAATGGGCAGGCTGCACAACTATTGGGCAACCAAGCCGCCGTCTACCACCATTGGATGGCCGGTGACAAACGAGGCGGCGTCCGAACACAGCCACACAATCGCTTCAGCGATTTCTTCTGGTTTGCCCATCCGTCCGACCGGCTCCATGGCGATAAACCCGGCTTCTGCCTCAGCCTGACCACCCTGTAGGCGCTCGACCATCGATGTGCGAATGACGCCGGGGCATACCGCGTTCACACGAATGCCGGCTTTGGCATACTCTAATGCGGCTACCCGCGTCAGTTGGATTATGCCACCTTTGGATGCTGAGTAAGCTGGCAGTCCCTGGAAGCCAACCAACCCGGCTACCGAGGCTGTGTTCACAATGGCTCCACCACCCTGCTTGAGCATCTGGGGGATTTCATATTTCATACATAACCAGGCGCCTTTGAGGTTGATATTGATCGTACGATCCCAATTTTCCTCAGTGCAATCAGCCGTTGGAGCTGATTGCCCTTCTATACCGGCATTGTTGCTTGCACAATCCAGCCGGCCGTAGGTCTCAACGGCTTTATGAATCAAATTTTCGACTTCGGATGCTTTCGAAACGTCGGTTTTTACGAAGAGAGCCTCGCCGCCAGCTTCTTTTATCATCCGCACCGTTTCCTCACCGCCCTCGACCAGGACGTCTGCAACAATAACTTTTGCCCCCTCGCGGGCAAAAGCCAGGGCGCTGGCTCTGCCTATTCCAGAACTGGCACCGGTTACTAATGCTACTTTACCTTCGAACTGCTTAGACATTTTTACACCTCCAAAATTTTGATTAAGTTGCGCTCCATAAATTTAAACTAACGATTGACTATAACTGTGGTTGGGCAGGATTGAGGTATAGAATTTAAGCATATGATGCTCGACACCAGATAAAGGTTTGGAAGACTGCAGGACCCTACCCTCCACTGCACGCCGTGTCAGGCGCAATACCGATTAATGGATAACAAGTGGTAGATAAATCTTACGGGTAGGTATTCCCTCGATATGAGCGCCGTTGTAACCGACAAGCATATTATCTGCACCGCAAGTATCATGGAAATTGATTGCTCCATCGATTCCGTCAAAGTGCCACAAGGCGCGGGTATGGTCATCGCATGTGAAGGGACTTGTTGGAATAGCATAGTAATCTCCCGTATAACGCTCCATATTCGAGATTCTCATTTCGTCCACCGCACCGTTTAGATTATCCCCTATATAGAGGACATCAGGTGTGTTTTTGATTGCAGACCCAACAGAATAGAGGTTACCAAATGCTTGACCGTCCAAATAGAACCGGGCTTCGCTACTTCCGCTGTAAAAAACCAGAGCTACATGATGCCAACCCAGTGAAAAAGCAGGTTGTTTGCAATGTTCAACACCCAACGGTTCATCAGAGGATAACGTCGATGAGAAACCTATACACCCCCTATAACTACTTGTCCCATAGTCATAATACCGAACTGCATAGAGATCATAACTGTTAGACTTATTGAGAATATGTTGCCTATCTGCAAAGCTGCTGCTATTTTCGTGCATGTTGAACCAGGCTTCGAGGGTAAAGCTTTCACTTGGTTCATCTCCTACGTCAAGCTCATTATGATCTTCTGCCACTGCATCATCATCCTCGCCATCCAGCATGAGAAGCCCGCCAAAGGAAGACTGGTACCAGTTGCTGATAGAGAAATTTTCACTCTCGCCATGAACGCCAATGTTAGAAATAGAGACGATATGGATATGATAATCTGAACCTGGGTCTAACCAGACCGGGACAAACCAATTGTATTCACCATCGTTTTCCGTGTTGTTCGATATCGTATAAAGCCAATTCTCGCCTTTGTAAAGCTCCAGCCTAACATCCGTTCCGGTATTCTCAGTACTCGTCCAATCGATGCTGTAGAAATTCCGATGATACAACGTATCTAGCCCATTGGGTTCTTGCACCACAATTGCCGGGCTGCTGGCGAATGCCACATAATCCAAGAAACCCGCCTCCCCACTAGCATGAATAACCGGTGCGTAAATCCATTCCAGGGTATGGCTTCCGGTCGGGACTGAATAGGTTTGCATTTCCCAGTTGTTATATACCCAACACCTCAATTTCTCGGCTCCATCAAGATAAAACAGAAGGTCGTTTACTGCGGATAGACCGGAAACCCGCCAGTAGAACGAAATAATGCCCGGACCCTCGACGGTTGTCCTAATCCAAGAATTTCTACCAGTGCCGCCAGGCATATCACCGCTTTGGGCCGCATCCGTATCAAAATAAAAAACTGATGTTTGACCGAACCACTCAGCATCCCCTCCGGTAGTCCAGGTTAAGGAATTATCCACAGCATCATCCAAGCTGATAGATAAAGCCCAGGCTTTGGTGGAGAAGGGGAACAGGAGAAGACCTAATAATATAACCAAATGGGTTATTCGCCAAATAACCGGTTTCAACTCAATTGCCTCCTTTGAAGCGATCTGCCGAAAGGTTAACGCTTTGGTAGAAGCGTGCGAATGGCGAGCCATTCATTGCAAGGATGTGTTGTTCACAACTATCGAACGGAACAAAATGCGACAATCTTACTTCTACTTTACTCCACAGTAAAAAGGACATTCATAACCTTGATTGTCTATAATTCAAAGCATAGCATAACTTCAAGCAATCTGCAAGGTTCTCTAGTCGATTTTGACAAACCTCCACTGTGTAAGCAAGGCATATTGACTGCCTGATTTCCCCTCTGATAAAGCCAAGGCAGATTGGACGTAGAATATCCCCCACCGTTGCAACATCTCGACCCATGCCACGGCAGATTGGTATGTCCCAGGTTATCATGCGGCATACTACGTATGGTTTGGTGTGCAAACGGCGACAGAACAATAACTCCAAAAAGGATTAGGCGCAAGCCCTATGTCTTTTAAAACAACATAAGAATACAATTTCATTTAGAAAGAGATGGTAAATGGAATGTCTCACTTGCGCCAGCGAAACGAAATAGTTCAGCTTCGTCTGGGCTCCTGGCCGGATAAATGCTCTGCTAGGTATGCATAAAACGAACCTGTTTTTCCGTGACGACTACAAATTGGTCTTCTATCTGGTCTGCATAGACTTCAAGCAACCGTCGTAGAGCAGCAATTTTATTCGCGGCTCGCTCATCTTCTAAGCGTAGAAGCACAACGCCTTTATGTGGACGCTGTTCTCGGTAAACCTTCTCACCATAGTCTTTATCATTCGTAATCAATATCCAATTCTCGGCAAATGCTTTTACAATGACCTCATCGTCATTCATGCCGCGTGCTTCTTCGTATACCGAGAAGACTTCATGATTCTGCATCCGCAACCAACTTGCTACTGCTGGCCCAGTACATTCATCCACTAGGAAACGCATCTATGTTGGCTCCACTACCAACGGCATAAATGAAGTGTTTTCTAGGGACCTCATAGCGAAAAGCAGGCACGCTTGAATATCTTCAACCGTAAGTCCTTGGTATTCTTCAAGTATCTCTGTTACCGTTGCGCCATGAGCCAGCAAATTAAGTATATATTCTACGGTCAGACGCGTTCCCTTGATAACTGGCTTGCCAACCAAAACTTTAGGATTTAGCGTAATACGCTCAAGAAGTTGCTGTTCCATCATTCTTTCGTCTCCTACTCTTCTCATATTATACCTAAAAAGGAAGTCACTCCCACCGTTGCAACATCTCGAATCGTGCCACGGCAGATTGGAATGCTACCTTCCGTACTGCAGTCGATACCCAATCGGGTGTATGCTGTGTAAGCCGACCTCAACGATTATGGAGATTGTACGGTACACCAAAAAAGGTATCATTACCGATGATTTGCTCTATCATGAGTCTATCCTGATGGGACCCATACCAAAAAGTGATATCGGCGTTTCCGTTACCGCATGGGTGGACTTCTACTCCTACAAAACCGGGATTTATTGCTTCGATTTGATCAACCATATCGCGGTGTTCTTCGAGCACTTTTTCTACTTCGGATATCGATGGGAGTTGTTCGCAAGCCAGATAGTGGTTTTGATTATCATAAATCACATCGTCGATCCATCGTCTTATGATTTTTGTCTGTGATTCGATGAGCAGGATCCCTGCACACAAAATAACGAGTACAACCACTGCGGTTGAAATAGGCAGTCGACCTTTTCTTTTGTTTTTCATCAGATACTCCAAGTGATGTAAAACTTTGATTATTCATTTTCTTTTTTGGGCATCATGTTTTCCGGTAGAAAAAGAGTGATAGCAATTATGAAACAGAGAATTTTTGATATGGCATTGAGGGCAAGCGGTATCGGCGAAGAAGGATATGAAAAGCCAAATAATGCCCAAATCGAAAACACAAAAAACATCGCTGCCAAAGTGTACAAGGTATATTTTGATATTTTTGTCAGTGGTGACAACGATAGGAGAGAGAAACTCGATATTTCGATAAGAAAAAGAGGCAGGAAATAAAGCAGCATGAGTTTGGTTGAGACGGGCGGGTAGAGTCTCCACATCACGATCAGGTCAAAGGGCAATTCGAATATCATTGTGGCTGCTAATGTACCGACGAACGCACTGACCAATGCGGTGTTTAATCCGTGGTTTTTGGTCAAAAATGCGATAATGATGAATGTAACTAATCCAAATAGACTGGTTATTGGACTGATTGGGCTGGTCGGTGGTGTAAATTGCCCAACCTGTTCGGTGAGCAACTGCATATAAATAATAATAGAATTCAAAAACGTAGCTACAGAAAGGAGCCACATCACTACGAAAAAAATGCTGACGATTCTTGCGGGTTGGGCGAAGCGAATAGGTTTCTGCTGTTTATATCCAAGATATGCTAATACACCCCCAATAACAAAAAGAACTAATGCTAATATGAGCGCACTACTGCCCTCATAAGGACTCCAAGTACCATATTGAACCATAAATGATTCTCCTTTACCGATAACGGGTAGCTATCGGTTTGTATCAATAGCTGGTGGATGGGCTAAGAAAACCTGCCTAAGATAAATCTCGCTAAGGCATTGAAAGCTATATAAACACACAGGGACTCTTTACCCATGGGCTACAAATATTTTAATCGATGTTTTTTAATATCCCATCAGCTTGTGCTTGAATGGCGATGTTATAAATATCGGCGAATATCGCTTTGTGCTTCAGATCAAAGAATTTCGATATTTTTAGATATAGCCAAGCGAACAATCTGAACAGCCCATAGCCAATCAAGACGCCTGTGCTGTTTAATATAACATCATTAATGTCGATTGCACGAAATCCACTTCTAAATATAAGGGAAATGATAAGTTGTGAAAGCTCAAATACAAAACCGACGCCAAGAGCCAACCAAAGAATATTTTTAGGCTTAATTTTGACGAGAAAATTTATTCCGAAACCCAATGGAATAGTGATAGCGATATTTTCAACAATGCTCTTCAGGCAGAGGTTGGCGAGCAAAAAGCAATTACCCAAATAAAAAGGGATGAAATTTATGCTTGGTGCAAATACTATATCAGTTGATTCCTGGTTAACGACAATGGGAAAAATGATAACGGATACCACTGCTAAAAGATAAACCCAAAATAGTGAAAAGAAGATTAGATAAGACAGGCTGCGCTTTTTCCACCCTATAATCGGTAAAAGGATACAAAGGATGCCGATGCCAATTAATAGGTCTCTCCCATCGAAGTCAATCATCATAGGTGATTTTTAGAATTCAATTTCTGACAATCTTTAATAGAGAGACGCACAACGATAAATATTATCATCAGGCGTCGGATTCGAGAGAATAAATCGCAAGCATTGAAACTACATTTGAGTCATAATCCCCTTTATTGGGGTAAAGCTCCTCGACTGGCTGCTGCAGGCGGCGGATGGCTTTTTCTTTGCTGATTATAATATTCTTTTACGCGCTTTGAATGTTCCCTCGCTTTGACTTCTTGAATGTGACGAACAATAACACTGCTCCAATGATAATTGCGACCATTAGCCAGAGGACTATCATGATAGCTGCCGTCCACATGATTGCAACACCACTTGCTATTGTGGACGGATCAATAAGACCAATCCGTTCGGTGAGTTTTCCAACGGGCAAAACTACAAGCATCATAAGTGGAATGATCGTCAATGGACTCAAACCTGTGCCGAACAATGTGCTGGGAATTATTTTGCGTAGTGTAACGTCATTACGTTTTCCAATAAATCCGATGGCCAATCCGATGATCACCCAAATGATGATCAACGGTGCAATCCAGGGTTTAATTTCGCTAAGTGATAGTCTGTGAGAAAATAGCAAGACAGAAATCCATCCAATACCTGCCAAAAGCGAGGTAAGCATTCCCGCAAGAATATGCTTCGAATTCAAAAAGGCTTTCATTTCTAACTCCTTGTCGATTATAGAGACGGCATCTCTGAAAGAAGTAACCCAATCCATCGATGAATTGAGCCTGTCTCTATTTTCGATGTTTTCCTCATGGCTATCAACTGCGGAATGCCCTAGTTTTTCGATATCGAAATCACCTGTGGTGTTCACCAGTTTCAAAATCAATTCAACTCGAGAACTGACTTGAAACTTGGCGTAAATATTTTTTAGATGAAATTCCACCGTGCGGACTGAAATTCCAAGGAATAAGGCGATCAATTTATTGCTTTTACCTTGTAAGAGAAGTTTTACGACTTCCCATTCACGGTTGCTCAGTTTCGGAGATTGTGTCATAGCCAATTATTCTTTTTATTTATGGTGCTAAATGCCTAATAACGGTATGCGAGTGTGAGGTGAGGTGTGAGAGCAGGAAATACTTGAAGTAAGAATAAACCGTAAAATGAAAATTCCTGCTGGCTGATAAACACTGAATTGGATGAGATTTTTAAACACATTTAAAGATTGAAAAATTAGATTACTTGAATTTCGAAATTGTTTTTCATAATATATTGGATGCATATAATTTAAGTTGCCCAATAATTTGATAATATTAACAGTTACTTATTAACTGTACCGGTTGACCTTTTATTTTCATCTATATGATTGTGCGGATTAACAAATAGGATTTCGGTATTGAAAGAAAAGACATCTAAATAACCTTTATTACTCAAACGATGTATTGCTCTTTCCTGTAATTTTTTATCCATTTCAATTCTTTGAAAATAATCTTTCTGCGCCTTTATAAAGTCGCGGGCAAATTGTTCACGATTTAAATAAAACCATCCGGGATTATTTGGAACAGGCTGCAGATGATTCTCTCCAATATTGCGAGTAAATAGAAAGCATTTGCCTTCATGTTCTTTGATTATATAATCGTGCAATAAACCATTACGAATGCATTTATATAGTGTTTCGGCGTGAGATGAATATGATGGCATAAATTCGTTAATGAAATCCTTGAATGTTTCGCCATCGCTCTTTTTCCCACTAAAATATCCACTTAAAGATTCAATACCAATTATAGTTAAAATTATTACTCCTACTTCCACATTTGCTTGTAGAGCCTTTTCCAAATCCTTCACAATGAATTTTTCGAAACTATCTTTAAACTTATACCACGTGATATTTTTAGTATTCATTTCCTTTGAATAACAACCACCCAACTTTTAACCATCCTGTTTACCTCTTTTTCTCCCATGCACTGCTTAACCAGCATCTGTTTTTATTGATGAAATTTGCTTTTATGGATTTGATGACTTAAATCCCAAAATCATTATAATCATTCCATTTCCCTTGTCAACAAATATTCGAACGCACACCCTCAAACCCGACTCACCGCCCCCAAAATTCTCTATGAGATTTCCTACGCTTTCCGACTAAAGCTGATTCCTTTTTCGTTGTGTATTAAATTATACATCTCTACCAAAAAATACAATTTGAATCACCTGGTATTCTATCAAGCATGTTTATTGATTTTGGATTTTCTTGATTTATTTGACCCCACCCTCACTCCCTCCCCGCTTGCGGGGAGGGACGGGGTAGGGTTTGGAAATGAAAGAATCAATTAAAAATTATGGAATCAAGCTCGACAAGCCACTAATAGATAATCAATATAAAAATATGCCAGCCCTCCTCTTTCCCCCAATTTTCGCAAAATAATGGGGGATGAAAGGGGGCTGGCTTAAGATTTACAGAAAAATCCATATGCGAACGAAACGTTCGAATACAAAAGCCATGGTTCAGGCACTTGAATTAGGAAGGGTCCCACCCTCCACTTCACGCGTCATTATTTCTTATTTTCCACTCATCATTGCTGCAATATCTTCCTCGGCGGTGCCGATGGGCTTGATGTCGAATTTTTCGACCAGCACCTTGACCA
>JBDKUB010000343.1:0-3399 GCA_039679915.1 Anaerolineaceae bacterium | reverse complement strand
AGCAAATCCCGCGGGTAATTTTGCTTGATCTAAAGCTCCCTAAAGTATCCGGTTTGGAAGTACTCAAGATTCTGAAGAATGACAACCTTCTGCATACTATTCCGGTAGTCGTAGTCACTTCCTCCGCAGAGGACCCGGATATCAAAACCGCTTATGATTTAGGTGTAAACAGTTATGTCGTGAAACCGGTCGATTTCGAGCGTTTTTCGGAAGCAATGAGCAACCTTGGTCTGTATTGGCTTTTGGTGAATCAGCCGCCTCGGTAAAATGATGAACGGTGCCTTACTTTTTTCTAATGAGATAATGGTCATACTTGGGTATAGTTTCAAAATTATGAGCACTCTGGAATTATATTGGTTGTTGCTAGATAAACCTCCGAACTAATGAAGAACGTTGCCGGTTTATTGGTTATAGTTATTAGTTGGTATATAGGGAAGACCGTGAAAAACAAAAATGGTGTAAAAAATGCAAGAAGTTGGTGGAGGGGGATTACCATAATCATTAGCATCCTAGGTTTAGGTTTATCAGGATGCGTATTTCCTAACAAAAAGGTATATCACGTAGGTATTCTATGTGGCGTCGATTCGTTGGCTGCCACAATCGATGGCTTTATTACGAAGATGAATGATTATGGATATATCGAAAACCAGAACATCGTTTACGATATCCAAAAAACGTACTTCGACCCCCAAGGAGAGAAACGCGCCATCGAACGGTTTGTGGAAGAAAAGGTCGATTTGATTTTCGCTTTTCCCCACGATACTGCCCTAACAGCTAAAAATATCAGCCAGGGATCCGATATACCGATTGTGTTTGCTTATGTAAATATCGAGGACATCAATCTGGTGAATAGCTTGCGTGAACCGGGCGGAAATATCACCGGTGTTCAGCATCCCCTTGATTCCCTTACGGTAAAACGGTTCGAATTATTACTCGATTTCGACCCGACTATTCGGAGAGTATGGGTGGCGTATGATAACAATGTGTCTGTGTTTCCCACCGCTCTCAAGGCACTGCGCATCGCAGCTCAATCGCGGCAAGTTAGTCTTGTTGAGGTCTCAATCTCCAATCTGGAGGATATCAAAGCCGATTTAGATAACAGGGAAAAAATGGCAGACATTGGGATGGACGCTATTTTTCTAATGCCAGACCAGTTGATCCAATCCAAATCTAGCTGGGAATTAATCAGGGATTTTGCCCAAAAGCACAACTTGCCAATCTCAGCCAATATTTACGCTCAGATAGAAGATGGCGCACTTTTTCACCTTGGAAATGATTACACCGAAGTAGGCAGGAAAGCAGCATATCTGGCAGACAAAATCCTTAAAGGCACTCCTCCCAGCGAATTGCCTATTCTATCGCCCGAAGAATATTTACGCATCAACCTGGCTCGCGCCAACGCCTTGGGGATAAACGTGCCAGATGGATTATTAAAACAGGCATCTGAAATTATCCGCTGAAGATCTGTTGAAATCTTTGCGAGTTTCCAATGAATAAAAGAAAGAAACAATCTCGGCCTGTACCATCCCTATATTCTACCCTCACGCTAGCTTTCGTTGGCATAACCGTTGTAGCGTTGCTTTTTTCTGGCGCATTACAGGTCGCTTCGAATATTCAATCGCAGCGAGCCTTGCTAGCCGAGTACCAATATTTGGTTGCCATGCAAACCTCTCAAAGTGTAAGCAACTTCATCCAGGAAAAATTTAACACACTGGATACAGCAGCCTGGCTTACAGATCCGCTAATAAAAACAAAAGAAGAACAAAAATATATACTGGAAAGCATGTTAGGGTTGCAGCCTGCCTTCCGACAATTGATCTTATTAGACACCCATAACAAAGTCCTGGCTCAGGCATCTCTTCAAGTGCGTGAGGATCCCGACCAATTGACGAAACTTCTAACCGAAGAAGTATTAGCCCAGATTCGGCAAGGCAACAAATATATTAGCCCGGTCTATATCGATGCGGATACCAATGAGCCCTTGGTCGTAATGGCAGCCCCGGTATTGGATGTTTTTCACCAATATCAAGGGCTGATCTTGGCAGAAACCAAGTTGAAGTTCATGTGGGATTTGGTAGAAGACTTAAAAGTAGGCGAGAAAGGTTATGTCTATGTAGTCGATCGGGCAGGAAATTTGATCGCCTATGGGGATACCGCCCTGGTGCTCAAAGGCAAGAATTTGCGCCATTTAGAATTGATCGATAATTACGTCCAAGCAGATCCGACATACTCTCCCCAAGAACCTAGCACTTACATGGGAATATCGAATGACCTTGTAGTCGGAAATTATGTCTCTTTGGGAATGCCGGATTGGGCAGTGGTGACAGAAATTCCCTGGGAAGAAGCCTACCATAATGTTATATTAAATATCACCTGGGGGATAATTATCATTTTGGTAGTAGCCGGTTTAGCAGCCTTATTGGCTTCGACATTGGCAAAACGTTTAGCGTCATCCTTGATCAATTTGGAAAATACTGCCACAAGGATAGCCGGGGGGGAAATGGATTTACAGGTGGCGGTTAGTGGGCCAAAGGAAGTCATCAACCTGGCAGAAGCATTTAATAGCATGACTGCGCAATTGAGAGAAACGCTGGCAAACCTGGAAGCCAAAGTCGCCGAACGTACGCAGCAGTTACAGAACGCCCTCAATTTCGAGAAGGAAATCCTTTCTGCTTCTGCTACCGGGATAGCAGTGTACGATGAAACCGGACAATGTATTCTGGCCAATGAAGCCATGGCAAAATTAGTCAATGGTACTATCGAGCAAATATTGGCTCAAAATTATCACCACATCGAATCGTGGAAAAAGACGGGATTATACAATTTTGCAGTGAAAGCCATCGAGAATCATATAGAAACCAAAAAAGAGCTCTATTTAGAAACCAGCTTTGGAAAAGAAGGTTGGTTCAATTGTCGCTTTACCCAATTTAATTCAAACGGGCATCCCCACCTTCTGCTAACCCTCGACGATATCAATGAGCATAAGCAGACCGAGCAAGAAATTATGAACCTGAATCTGAAACTTCAAGCACAAGCCAACCACCTTTCTATGGCAAATAAAGAATTGGAAGCTTTTTCCTATTCTGTATCCCACGACTTGCGCGCCCCTTTGCGCGCCATCAACGGATATGCGCAGATAATAATAGAAGATTACAGTGTCATTTTGGATGACGAAGGCAGACGCCTTTTTAATGTTATTTGCGAGAATGCTCAGCGCATGAGTGATTTGATTGATGACCTTTTAGCATTCTCTCGCTTGCAGCGAGCTGAAATGCAGCCTGAAATCATCGATATGAGCAATTTGGCAGCCTCGGTTTTTATGGAACTAACCACGCCTGAGGAGCGCACCCGCATCAACTTTACCATACTCGACAAATTGCCATCCATCAAAGGGGATCT
>JBDKUB010000552.1:0-1958 GCA_039679915.1 Anaerolineaceae bacterium | reverse complement strand
GAGCCAAGCGTTGCAAAATCGCTTCGGTTGCTGTAGCCGGGTCTAAGCCTGCGCCGTGCGGTGGCGCGGTTACCATCTGATCATACATTCGGCGCATCAACCAAACCCGCGGTGTAATATCAGGACCCAGTAACAATTCTTCCCGCCGTGTTGAAGAGCGTTCGATATCGATGGCAGGAAAAATTCTCCGTTCCTGTAACCGCCTGGATAGATGCAGTTCCATATGTCCGGTGCCTTTGAATTCCTCGTAAACAACATCGTCCATCCTCGAACCGGTATCAATCAAACAAGTGGCAATGATGGTTAAAGAACCACCTTCTTCGATGTTTCGAGCTGCTCCGAAAAATCTCTTCGGGGGGTATAGAGCGGATGGATCAATACCACCGGATAAGGTACGTCCCGAGGGTGTGACGACCAGGTTATAAGCACGCGCCAGGCGGGTGATCGAGTCCATCAAAATCACCACATCCCTGCCAACCTCGACGAGGCGTTTTGCCCTTTCCAAAACCATTTCAGCCACGCGCACGTGCGATGTGACCGGTTCATCGAACGTCGATGAGACAACTTCAGCATCGACCGAACGATCCATATCGGTCACCTCTTCCGGCCGTTCACCAATCAGGGCAACCATAAGGTGAACATTAGGATATTTAGTCGAGATGGCGTTAGCGACTTGTTTTAGAATGGTCGTTTTACCAGCTTTGGGTGGAGATACAATCAACCCGCGTTGTCCGCGCCCTATGGGTGTGACCAGATTGATCAAGCGTGTTGCTAAAGTATGGCGGTCTGTCTCTAAATCGAAACGAGTATCAGGGAAGATTGGTGTAAGTGACTCGAAATTGGGTCGATTTTTTGCTTCTTCCGGGTCGATGCCGTTTATATTCTCGACTTTAAGCAATCCATAATGCTTTTCAGATTCTCGAGGAGGGCGAACATGACCTAATACCAAATCGCCAGTTTTGAGGTTATAGCGTCGAATTTGCGATTGTGAAACATAGACATCGAATGGACCTGGCTGGTAGTGTCCAGAACGAAGGAATCCAATGCCCTCGTTCATAATCTCTAATATTCCACCGCGTAATTCCAAGCCATCTTGCTCTGCCTCCACTTGCTTTATTCGCAAAATCAAATCTTCCTTCTTCAAGCGAGAGGCATTCTCGACATTCAATTCTTTTGCTTTTTGACGTAAATCTACTAATGAAGTATTTTCAAGTTCGACGACTTTCATATATCCTTCTTATATACAGGGTGAATTTTTTGATATGACAAATATCTTATTGAAATGGGCAATATCATTAAATGGGCATTCTTATTCTATTATAGGCACAGTAAGTTGAGGATAAGCCCTTGCGATCTTATCGCTTATTTCCAAATTCTTTTTTTGAATATATTATCGATAACAACCGTATTATTTCTACAAAATTGGGGCAATGTCACATTGGATTTTTAACATTCATTCTATAATCATTGATTGTTAATGTTTTGAAAGCATTTTCCCCAAACGCCATATTCATTATACACCATAATTATAAATTTTATGCAAGTGTAAATTCTATGAAATATCTTGTCGATTTTGAAAGTTTATCTTTAGATACTATTAACGATTATTTTTCACAAATCAATTAAAAGATAGTTGGCTTTTTTTTTTATATAAATGTGGAAGATTATGTTATCAACGCTTCTACATTAACTTGGTAGATATCCAACGATTAATTACAACGCATAGCATCATCGCACCAATCACAGCCAACGGAAGAAAACCCGCACCGCACGGAAAATTACGGGCTGCTTCGGTTGGCTGTGTATTTTGTACAGGTGGCAGCGGTGTTTCTGCACCTGGATACGCAACCTGGCTATTATCAGGTGTTGTTGCAGGCGTAAACGCAGGCGGAATTTCGATGGGGTCAGAAACGGAATTATCGCTTACAATTTCATACGCTTTTCCCTCGAATACTACA
>JBDKUB010000232.1:0-3081 GCA_039679915.1 Anaerolineaceae bacterium | reverse complement strand
AGCCTATCTGGCTTATAATCAACAAGTCTTTGCCATCAATATTTTGAACGGGAGTGAAATTTGGCGCTACCCGGAAAAACCAAATGCGAAAATTACCTTTTACGCTCCTCCTGCGTTGACCTCAGATAACCAGCTCATCATTGGTGGATATAACAACATTTTGTATGGCGTAAATGCAATCAACGGAAATGAAAATTGGCAATTTACAAACGCAAAAAATCGATATATTGCCAGCCCACTGGTAGTCGATGAAAAAATTTATGCCTCGAATACAGATAACACACTTTACGCATTAGGGCTGCAAGGTAATCTTCTATGGACATTCGAAACGAGTGGAGAACAGTGGGCACAGCCGGTGCTGGATCCCGATGGCACGAAGCTCTATGTCTCATCGATGGATCATTACCTATATGCCATAGACCTTGAGGGTAATTTGATCTGGAAAACCCAAGAGAGTCTGGGAGGCGCTATTGTCGGGTCTCCAGTGGTTGGTGATAATGATGTTCTATATATTGGATCCTTTGGCAGTCATATGTATGCCATCAATACACAAAACGGTCAAGTTATATGGAAAACCCCTACAGAAGATTGGATCTGGTCAGGACCAGCCTTGAAAGATAATGTGGTATATTTTGGTGATCTCAATAATTATTTTTATGCACTGGATGCTAATAACGGGAGTGTCCTGTGGAGACATCAGACCGATGGGGTTGTTACCGGAACGCCAACCCTTACTGATGAGGCAATCTATTTCGGGACCGTAACCGACGGACAAGACACCGGTACACTATATGCATTAGATTACCAGGGGAATGTGAAATGGACGAAAACCATCGAAGCTAGAATCTATCAGTCCCCCATCCTGGCTGGCGATGTATTGGTCTTGGCGCCTGTAGCAAAAGATTATATCCTCGCAGGATTCGACTTGAATGGCAACCAAAAATGGACATTTACTCCAGCCAAAAAGTAAGAGAATAGGAAAATAAAGAATGTGGAATACGCTTATCCTTGATCCCATGATCAATATCCTGTTTTGGATATATAGCATTTTAGGTAATTTTGGCGTTGCCATCATTATATTTACTGTGTTGATTAAATTGATCACCCATCCACTAATGGCGCAGCAGATCAAAGGCACTCAGGCAATGCAAGAAATGCAAAAATCGAAACAATTTCAGGAAATCCAAAAAAAGTATAAAAATGACCGCGAAAAGTTATCTCAGGAGCAAATGAAACTTTATAAGGAATTGGGAATAAATCCATTCTCTTCCTGTCTGCCAACTCTAATCCAATTCCCTATCATCATTGGTTTGTATCAAGCCATCATTCGTGCGCTTGCTGTTACTCCTATTCAATTATTGGATTTATCGACACATATCTATTCATTTATGAATGCTGCCGCTTTAGTTCCCATCCAAAAAAACTTCCTTTGGATGGATTTAAGTCAGCCTGAGCGCTTACCGATTTTTGGAGTCGGTATCCCTGTTTTAGCGATTTTTGTCGTCATCACAACATATTTGCAGAGTAAATTATTAACCCCTCCCTCACAACCCGGAGATCAGGGGGCACAAATGACAGCCGCTATGAATTTATATATGCCATTTTTTATGGGTTATCTTGCATGGTCTTTTGCATCCGGATTAGCGATTTATTTTGTGATGACTAATATCATTACTATTCTGCAATATGCTGCGCTTGGGAAGGTTAATTGGAAAAACCTCATACCATCATTCGGAAAATCACTCGGTAAATCGAAGTCCTGATATTCAACCCGGAGGTGACCATGAATACTCAACGAACCAGTTTGGAAATCATCGCTCCGACTGTTCAAGAAGCTATACTAAAAGGTCTTGCAGAATTAGGTGTTCCGGAAGAAGCCGTTCATGTTGATATATTAGATGAAGGAAGTCGTGGATTCTTAGGTTTAGGTACTCGTCAGGCGCGCATTCGATTAAGCCTCGAAGACCATTCAAAAACCGAAGCAGAGATGCCACCGTTGCAACCAGCCAAATCAATCGAGGTTGAACCCATTATGCCGCCGGAACCGCCTATAGAAGAAAAACCATCCACCCCATCTTCCGACCTTACGCTCGAGATTACTCGTCTTACCATTCAAGAATTACTAGAGAAAATGAAGGTAAAAGCGGGGGTAACCGTACAATACAACACTTCGGATGAAGATAATTCAAGACAATCCGTTCAAGTCAATATTCAAGGAAACGATCTAAGCATATTGATCGGTAGGCAGGCTGAGACGTTGAACGCCCTGCAATATATCACCAGTTTAATCGTCTGTAAGGAGCTGGGAAAATCTGTGCCAATTTCGATCGATGTAGAGGGTTATCGTGCAAGGCGTGAACAGCAAATCCGCCAATTGGCACGACGTATGGCAGACCAAGCCATCAAAACCGGAAAGCGCCAAATTCTGGAGCCCATGCCATCGAACGAACGCCGTTTGGTTCACCTCGAATTGCGCGATCACCCTCAAGTAAGCACCGAAAGTATTGGTGAAGAACCTCGTCGAAAAGTAACTATAAACCCAAAATAATTACCCATTCAATTCTTTCTTTTTTATAATCAAGGGTTCAGAAGTTGGATTACAACCGAAGTACCCTTTTTTTTTGAATCTGTGGTATCGAGTATAATTTTATTAAGATGCTAACACCTATCTACCTTGAACCAATCGATTATTTGGTTATTGGCCATATCGTGCAAGATATCACACCCAACGGGATGCGAATTGGCGGCAGTGCAGCATATGCAGCATTGACTGCCAAGGCATTAGGTCTCCGCCCGGGCATTGTGACATCATGGTCAATGGAAACGACCTCTCCTTTATTGGCAGAAATTCCCATTGTTAATTTCCCATCCGAAGTAAGCACGACATTCGAAAATATCATGACCCAAGAAGGCAGACTTCAATATTTATATAAAGTTGCACCATCGCTAGGTTATAACTTGATCCCAGATTCCTGGCGCAATACACCCATCATCCATCTTGGACCTATTGCACAAGAAGTCGATCCAACCCTGGTGAGGCATTTCCCCTCATCTTTCATCGGGGTTTCTCCCCAAGGCTGG
>JBDKUB010000177.1:0-1714 GCA_039679915.1 Anaerolineaceae bacterium | reverse complement strand
AAATTTCCACCCCACCCAAACTGCTACTAAAAATAGAATAAGTGAAACAAACCTGCAGGCAATCAATTGATTTTCTATAGGTTGTTGCCTCATCAATCGAAGTGGGATTGAAGCAAGTAAGTAGTATACGGGTGGATCGCCCAATTGGTTAATCCCAATATTAACTGGATCCTGTAAGGTGGATACATCTATTTCCCAACCACGCACTTTATAAAAATTATGCCTCACCATCGATTCCAAAATTTGACGGCGTAGAGCATTATCATATTCGCCCGCTTTGGGTGTTAGCGTGCGGTTGGCAATCATCCAGGCATATTCAAAATGGGTTGGTTCATCATAATGCGCCCAAGGGGGTGCAATGAAAACGTAAATTACCCCATGAATAAACCCAATTAAAATAATTAATAAGAGCAAATAATTTTTTCGATAAAATTTTCGCAATGACCGACTCAAAATCAGACCCCTTTTTCATTCTCGGAATTCAAACAATATTTTACCAAAGATTGCCAGGTCAAATTAGCGGTAGTATGCCAATTATACTTTTGGGCTTGTACAAAGCCCTTTTCCCGCAATTCGTTTCGAAGCTGTAGGTTATTTATGATGTAATTAATTTTTTCCATAAGATCTTGAGGCTGGTAAGGGTCGAAATAGAGGGCAGCATTTTCGCATATTTCGGGTAAGGAGGATGTATTAGATACAATCACCGGACAACCACATGCCATAGCTTCTAGCGGCGGTAAGCCAAAGCCTTCATAGACTGAGGGAAAAACCAGTGCTATGGCTCTCTGATAGAGCGCCTTTAATTCCTCATCGGTTACATAACCAATTTTTTTTACCCGTTCGCTTGTCGATAAGGTATCTTTTTTAAACCACTTTCCAAAATCCGCTCCAACACAAATAAAATCTATTTCATCGGGAGGGAGCATCTCCGCTGCCCGAAAAACGATTGCTAGGTTTTTATGAGGTGCAAGACTACCTACTGTGAGGATGTACGGTTTACTGCCAATTTTATGTCTAGCGAACACCGTCTCATTCGCATGAATGCGGGCGATATGATCACTCCCTTCAGGGATGACTTCTATTTTTCTTGGCGATACATTGCAATATTTTTCCAGCTCATTTTTCGAGAATCGTGAAACAGTGAATATACGTTGGGCGGTTTTTGCCAGAACCAAAAAAACAAACCGATATTTAAGCTTGAAAGAGAAAGAATAGGAATAGGGGACAGCAAAGACAGAAGTGTCATGGATGGTGACTGCCTGCTTGAATTTTAATACGGGAGCGATATTGCCCGGGTTGAATAGAAGTTCACCATGACTATAGAAGGGAAGCTCTATCTGTTCCCATAGGTTTCCTTTCAATACCCCAACCTGTTGAACGGGGATATGGATATAAGGTTTTATTGGATTTGGGGTTTGGGGGGTAAGTATTTTTATGTGATAGTGCTGTGGGTTGATTTCACCTCGCTCAAGCATCTCATCCCATCCCCGAATCAGCTCATAAGCATAGCGTTGCACGCCGGTGGTGGGTTGAACCAGAAAACGGCCATTAATAATGATTGCAATTGGCTTAGAATCATCCTTTTGAGGCATAAGATCAGCTACGAGGAAATCTAAATTTGAAAAATCTCTTCTTAATCGAAGTAGACAAAATTTCCCGGTGAAGACTTATCATTTTGCTGTGCTAATAAAACTTACTCATTCAAATATTAGAT
>JBDKUB010000514.1:0-13736 GCA_039679915.1 Anaerolineaceae bacterium | reverse complement strand
AAATATTAGGGATATGGTCTGCCAAATTTAGAATGTCTTCACGGCGAGTATAGGGTTGGATTACTAAACCTTTCCAAGTTTCAGTGACATGATGTTCGAAACGAACGATCTTTTCCAGGTTTAGGTCTTTACGAAATTGTGCTGTGATCTCAATCGTTTCATTATCAACCGAGTTCGACCAGTTAAATCCAACCAGAGGGGTACTGCCATCCTGACGGGCAAATAATTTGGCGGTCATCAATGTCCATAAGGCGGAGTAGGGGTTGTCATTCCCAAGGGTTACAGAAATTTTAAATTGGATGTCGATTCCCAGGCGATACAAAAAGTAACCCAATAATGCCGTTCCGTTGTTGACATTCAGGATCTGGCATATCCCATAATTGGTGTAGTAATAAAGATATTCATCCAGCCATTGCAGTGCGTGGGAATTGGGTTCGCCTACCCCTCCATAATATCCGATGATCGTATCCAGCCCCCCTAAATGGATGTTAGAACCATCCGAACCACGCGTATCTAGTTGCTCCACAAAACTGGCGCCGATGATTTGCATGGCAGCCGAAAAAGCAGGAAGATCGCCGTCTTCCTCTTGTTCTTTCATGTTGCGCACACGCACAAAACGGCCCGGCATGATATCTTTATTCTGGATGGCTTGTTGGGCAATATCGATCAACCAGGGGAAATATTGGCAGGCGCTGATTTCAAGTGTTACCGCATTATCTTCCTTGAAGGTCATCGTATTTGCACGTGGACCAAGGATTTTCTTTCTATATTCCGGTATAGAAATAAATGCACCTCGATCACGCTGGCTGGTAAGCCATTCCAAGTCTTGAATGTATTTCGGTTGAATTCTTCTAACATGTTCCAGCAAAACGGGAAGTTGTCTTGCCGATTGTGCTTTAAAATTGATCTCTTCGGGAGTTCCGTATCTTTCAACCACATCCAGGAAGTCTGATATGACTTGGGTATTTGGTTTGAAAAGGGCGGAATTAATCTCATCGATTCGTGATTCGGGAATATAAAGGGCTTCCAGAAGTTTTTGACGAGTGCTCATGATTTATCCGTGTATGCAATTACATCGATTTCAATCAAAATGCCTTTAAGTTGGCTGCCCACGGTGGTGCGCACCGGTTTGATATTCGGGAAATGTCGACTGTAAACTTGATCGAAACCCGAGAATAAATCCATATCACTCAAATATACAGTTGCTTTAACAACATTTTCCATACTGGCACCCGCGGCTTCTAATATATGGCGAATATTTTCCAGGGTTTGTTCAGTTTGCTCTTCGATAGTTTCGCCGATTACCTGATGGGTTTTTGGGTGCCAAGGTCCTTGACCGGAGGTGAATACAAAATTTCCAACCCGCAAACCTTGTGAATACGCACCACCAGGGGCAGGAGCATTCTCAGTATAGATAAGTTGCTTGGTCATAAAATATTCCTTCAAGGTATGGGTCACATCGATGCATATGGTCTGGTTTGTCCATCATGGTAGATAATTCCAGGAAATCATGTTTTATAATTTCGAGAGCGCCTGATCGAGGTCGGCGATGATATCTTCGGGATTTTCCAATCCAACCGAGAGGCGAATCAACCCATCGTCAATCCCAGCAATATCCCGTTCTTCTTGGGTCATGTGTTCATGAGTGATCGTACGCGGGTGCATACAGACAGTCCGGCTTGTGCCAAAAGTAACTGCGTGAATAATGAGGTTGAATCCATTGATCACCGTCCGAGCGCCAGCGATACCCTCTCCAATAACAAATGACAACATGCCACCGCCTGACTTCATCTGGCGTTTTGCAAGTTCATATTGGGGGTGAGAAGGTAAGCCAGGGTAATTGACCTTTTTTACCTTTGGATGACCGGATAAAAAATCAGCTACTTTTTGCGTATTCTCGCTATGCCGATTCATGCGCAAAGATAGTGTTTCAAGGTACTGGAGTGTAAGCCATGAATCAAAGGGTTGCATGATTGCGCCGATAAATTCGGTTGTGTTCCAACGAATATCTTCTGTTAGGTCTTCGGGACCTACAATTGCACCACCCAGAACACTGGCGTTTCCAGCCAGAAATTTTGTAATGCTCAACAAAATAATATCCGCACCAAAATCCATCGGTCGCTGAAGAGCAGCCGTTGCCGTCGTATTATCGACCAAAACGGGAATCCCATGAGAATGAGCCACATCGCTTACTGCTTTGATGTCAGTGACAAATAAGCAAGGGTTGCTGGGGGTTTCGATCCATACCAGACGAGTTTTCTTGTCGATTTGTCTCTCCCATGATTCGGGTTCCAAAGGGTTTTCCACAAAATGAAATTGCACCCCACAATGTTGCGGAAAGATCGTGGCTGCTTGTTTATATCCCTCGCCAAAAATATTGAGTGTAGTTACAACATTGTCGCCGGGTTGGGTGATGGTAAAGATTAGGTTAAATAATGCCTGTGAACCGGACCCTGCTGTTACAGCAGCCTGACCTCCTTCAAGAGCTGCCAGGCGTTGTTCGAGCAAATCGGCAGTGGGTGTTTTTGTTCTGCCATAAACCGGATAGGGGATTTTGTCGAAGTGTTCGTAGGGATACGTCATTGAAGGGACGATAGGAGGTACGAAGGATCGAAATCTCTCTAGATCTTCGGAAGGGCGAAACCCTGCGTGTAAAGCTTTACTTTCAAAACCCAGATGATCTCCTGGTTTTACAGGAGTTTTAAAAGATGGGTCAAACTTCCAGGGTTTGCGTAGAAAAAATTGTTCTTTGTTGTCCGTCATGATAAGGTCCTTTAATGAGTAATGTAGGAAAAATTTATACTTTTAGGTTAGATAAATCTTCTGGTGAATAATGGCAGAATATTAAATGTCCATTTCCCATATCTCGCTGTGGGGGTTCTTCCTTTTCACAAATATCGCCTATTTTAAAAGGGCATCGAGTATTAAAACGACATCCTGAAGGAGGATTAACTGCGCTGGGAACATTCCCAGATAAACGGATTTGAGATGTTACCAGATCGGGGTCAGGCCGGGGCACCGCAGCGAGGAGGGCGATCGTATAAGGGTGGTTGGGCGGCTGGTAAATTGATTCACATGAGCCAATCTCTACCACGCGTCCTAGATACATTACAGCGACATCATCTGCGAAGAAACGCACTGAACTTAAATCATGCGAGATCAGGATCATGGTTGTATTGCTTGAATTCTGGATTTCTAGTAATAAGTTTAATACGGCTGCCTGTACGGATACATCCAGTGCAGATACTGGTTCGTCACAAACAACCATCGCGGGATTAGTGGAGATCGCGCGAGCAATTCCGATACGTTGTTTTTCACCGCCGCTCAATTGACGTGGCAGGCGAGAGTAATAACTAGCGTCGAGCTTGACAGCTTGGAGTAAACGTTCAACTTCGATACGTACCTGATTAGCAGGCACAGTTTTAAAGCGTCGCAAAGAGAAGGCGATTTGATCTCCTACGCTATATGAGGGATTTAGTACGCCATTGGGATCCTGAAATACCATCTGGATTTCTTTTATCGTAGCTTTAGTACGCCGATTAATCGGCTGGGAGATATCCAAACCTAGAAAATCGATCTTTCCTCCAGAAAGAGGCTCTAAACCAACAATAGCTTTTGCCAATGTGGATTTTCCACAACCCGATTCACCTACAATTCCTAAAGTACGACCATGCTGTATCATAAAACTGACATTATCTACTGCGTGTACAAAACGTCGTTTTTCCAGCCCGATAAATCCGCCAACCGTTTTAAATGGTACCGGATAATAGACTTTCACCTGTTTCACATTTAAAATTGTCTTATCGTCAAGAATTGTCCGTCCCGGGCAGGGTTGTTTTTCAATTTCCTCCATTTCCCAAGCCATTTTCACATCTTTCCATTCCAAAGAGCGGAGACAGCGTGCCTGATGACCTTTACTAACCTCAACTAAATCGGGATGCTTCGACTCGCAATCCGAGATAGCGAATGTGCATCGAGGATAGAAAATACATCCTTGTGGGAGATTAGCCGGAGACGGCACTCTTCCCTTGATAGGTTGGAGAATACGGGTTCCTTTGGGAGCATCTACATCTGGTAAACAACGCATAAGACCCATTGTGTAAGGGTGGATTGGATTGCGATAAATTGTGCGTGTATCAGCCAGCTCGACGATCTCTCCAGCATACATGACCGCCACTTTATGCGATACTCGCGCCACAACGCCTAAATTATGACTGATGTATAGTGTGGCTGTTTGGTAACGCTCTTGAAGCTCGGCGATTAAATCTAAGACTGCAGCCTCTACGGTGACATCCAAAGCAGTGGTAGGTTCATCCATGATCAGCAGAGAGGGGTTATTGAGCATAGCCATAGCAATCAAAACGCGTTGCTGTTGTCCTCCCGAAAGTTGATGTGGATAGCGTAGCATCACGGCTTCTGGATCGGGCATGTATACTTTTTTAAGGGTTGCTATGGATTCTGCAAAAGCTTGATTTTTGGGTAACCCACGATGAGTAATAAGGCTTTCTGCTAGCTGGTCTTGAATGCGCATCGAAGGGTTGAGCGCCGACATAGGTTCTTGATAGACCATGGAAATATCCGCCCCACGCAATTGACGTAACTCTTTTTCTGATCGGTTAAGTAATTGCTCACCTTTAAAGAAGATATCACCATGGGTAATTTTACCGTTGCGTCCGAGAAAATTAACAATGGAAAAAGCGACCGTACTTTTTCCGCAACCAGATTCTCCAACCAATCCCAGGTTTTCACCGCGAATTATATCAAACGATACATCGCGGACGGCTTGTATATCTCGCTGACGCGTTTTATATGAGATTGCTACATTTCTGAGAGAAAGTATTGGAGATTGTTCCATAGATAAATTATTTCTTTTATTGGTAACGCATCGTCTCTTCACGCAGACCATCTGCGAACATATTCAGTCCAACAACCAGGGATACAATAGCCAGGGTAGCACTTAAAACAGGCCAAATATTGACCATCATACGAGAGTGGCCTTCCTGTACCATACCTCCCCAATCAGGTGTGGGTGGTGGCAATCCTAATCCAAGAAAACCAAGGGTCCCAATATAAAATGCGGCGTAACCTATACGTAGAAGTAAATCGACAATCAAGGGTCCGCGGCAATTGGGCAAGATTTCACGTAACATGATGATAAAATCCGAATCGCCGCGTAATTTTGCTGCTGCTACATATTCTCTTGTGCGGATATCCATGGTGAGAGCGCGTACCAGACGCGCGATTCCTGGAGCCCCTCCTATTGCAATAGCTATCACCACATTGAACGAAGATGCACCAACCGCTGAAATGATAATCATGTAGAGCAAAATCGTTGGAAACGCCATGATCGAATCGAGAATACGCATCACAAATTCATCCACCCACCCTTGATAATAGCCAGCGGGAAGCCCGAGTAATACACCTAATAGAAAAGCAACCGCTACGGATATAGGTCCCAAAGAAAGAATGGTTCGAGCCCCATAAGCAATCCTTGCCCAAACATCCCGTCCGAGATAATCGGTTCCCAATATGTGTTCTGAAGAGGGTCCTTTATTAATTTGTAAATAATCCTGCTGGGTAGGACTATAAGTAGTGAATATTGGTGCAAAAATAGCAATTACAACCCAGGTAATCACAATAACGAGCCCTATCATCGCTGTTGCGGATGCAGAAAGTAGGTCCATCGCATCCTTAAGGCTTTTCCACAGGTTTTTGAAAACACGTAATGGTCCTGAAGAAATTGGCGGTTGGATTTGATTTGTAATCCCAAGATTATCTATTTCCATAAAAAACCTATGAATAACGAATGCGAGGATTAATCAAAGAATAGATTAAATCAGCGAATAATTGCGTTCCTACCGCAATAAGAATTAGAAGCATTGATCCTGCTTCGATTGCATTGACGTCCTTGTATAAAGCCGCGCTCAATATATAGCTTCCGAGCCCTGGGAAGCCGAACACTGATTCCACGACAACCAATCCACCGATAAACCAGTTAACATGCGACATGATCACCGTGATGGGCGCCATCATGGCGTTGCGAAGCACGTGGCGGAGAACCACCAGTCGATAAGATAGACCTTTTAGGATAGCAGTGCGCACATACTGGCTGTTCATCACTTCAACCACGCTGGATCGAGTAATGCGAAGGATGTAACCAGTTTCCGCCAAACTAGCAGTCAATACTGGCAAGATAATCAAGCGTGGATTTTGCAGAATGGCTTTTTCGGAGGTGAAAACCGCTGCACCAGGAAGAATTTTTAACCAGAAAGCAAAAATAATGATTAAGAAGATGCCAGTAGCGAAATCAGGTGAACCTGTGGTGACCAATCCCCAAACTGATATGATCCTATCAATTAATTTCCCTTCGTTCAAACCAGCAATCAAACCAAGAATAATGGCAGTTGGGATGGAAATAATGATTGCTAAAGTTGCCAAAATAAGAGAGTTGATGAAACGGCGGTGGATTACTTCCGATACGGGGGCTTTATACCGCAAAGACATTCCGGCATCGCCGCGCAATAATCCCTTGCTCAGGGGGATGTATTCCACAGCGCCATCGGTTTTTTCTTGCCAACCGGAATAATCGTATTGATATTCGACAGAACCCTGGCCGCGAATCCATTTTGCAGCACGGTTTCCATTATCGATTCCCCAAAAATATTGCTGGCCATCTTCAGCCACTTTCCAATTATCTTCATCCAGTTGTTTCAATGTACTTCCATCGGGTTGGCGAACCAATTTGTAGAGAAGTCCTTCTTGAACATCCCATTGAACTAGATCGCCATCGGGTTCGATGGCCCACCACTCGCGTGCTTTTTCTACCAGACCTCGCTTGCTGACCACCTCGATGAGAGGAAGACCTACATTGGGTTTTGCTTGCCAATCTGAGCCAAACAACCAGGAAATATATCGCGTAACAACGGGGCGGTCTAATCCAAGCTGCCTCTTCATGGATTCTTCCTGCGCGGGAGTTGCGAAAGTACCTAACATATTACGGGCAACATTTCCGGGGGCGATTTCGACGATTCCAAATACGATGATCGACACCAGCAACATGGTAATCAACATGGTGAATATCCGTCGAACTACATACCTAGCCATAGCAAAGCCTCCAGATCGCAGGCAAATTCATTGACCTATAATGTATATCTAAGCCACATTTCAAAGAGAGTATGGAAATTCATGATGGTTTATTATTTTTCATCAATTCGTTTTTGTTCGCGGACAACAATTTCATGTATACCTTCTTGAATGTCATCCGGTAAGGGTTCCGATTTGTGTTTAGCGAAAATATCCTCGATCATTTTTGCAGCTCGTTCTTCCATGGATAAACTACCGCGTTTCTGCCATATTGAGTAAGGATTCTTGTCAATTAGTTTTGAATAGAAAGGTTCTTTTAAATGCTTTACGGTATGATCATGCCCCAGGTAGCTTCCGGTCGGACCAAGTTCTTCGATTACATCCAATGCCAAAGTTTCATCATTGACCACCACACCGGTTGTCGTTGCCCTTAAGAAACCAAGAATTTCGTTGCAGATAGCAACAAGTTGCAGACTTCCTTGTAGTCCTGCATCCATGAAACCTACATCATGAACAATATTTGCTCCATGGAGCAACGATGTCATCAAGCTAAGAGTGATCTCAAATCCGCTTTGTTGATCTAACACTTTCGAATCGGTAGAACCACCCAAACCAAAAACAGGCAGATCGTAATATTTTCCCATTGAGGTAGGTACGCCTTGCTCGTCTGCCAAAACATAATTACCGACCATGGTTTGCAAATTATATGGACCACCATTCCATCCTGGAACAGCCACTGGCGTTCCTGGATGTATCAATTGGGATAGAACAATGCCAAGTAATGTACCAGCGTTCATAGATGCCATGCAACCGGCAGTAGTTGCTGGTGAATTCACTCCCCCGGCATTAAGAGGGATGTAAAGTTGCGGAAGCCCTTTTTCAGCCAAATATATGCATTTTTGTAGTGCTTCGGCATTAGCCACCAGACCGGATGTAACATTGATATAACAGGTTGCAAAAGGCTTTTTTTGGAAGGCGTCCGCACTGCCGGAGATTACTTCACACATTTCTACGGCTGCCACACAACCTTCAAAATCGGGGGCTACGAAGACAATCGGTTTGGTGGTGGCGTTAAGCATAGCCTCCATTTGATAGCGGTCGTAAATGCGTTGATCTACATCTTCAGGCAAGAACATCGACATAACAAAGTCCATTTCAGTGAGAGCGTCCATTAAAATTGCTGCTTCAGTTATGTCTTTGAGGACAGGTTTCCGTCGTTGACCTGTTCTATGGTCGAGGATGTTAAGACAATCTGAGCCGCCGCCGTAATAGGAATTATATTTCCCAGCCCGCATTGCTACTTTACCATTTCGATTATAAAGCGTGATACTTTTTGGGACAGTAGCTAGAGCAGAACTTACCATGAATTCGGGAATGCGGACTCGTAACCCATCTGCTTTGGCACCAGAACTGGTTAATATTTCTATGGCTTTTTCATCATGAACATCGACCCCGATGCGATTTAATATCTCTAGGCTGGCAGCATGAATTTTTTCGCATTCTTCCTGTCCTAAGCGATAATAATGGGCGCTTGTTGTACTCGTACCATGGGTTTGAATCATTGTCTTGCCTCGTTTTTTAAGGATAGTATTGGTAACAGTTTCCCACGTTATCAGTTTGCTTGTAAATTGGTAACGTGGGAAGTAATTATAGTATTACTTGGATGTGATTATGCTTCTTTCCAAGTTTCGATGAAAATTGCATATTCATCGGGTGAGGGTTCAATGTCGTGGACATTGGTAGTATATATTTTCCATACGTTCATGAAAAATGGAGAGCAAATCGAACCACGCTCTTTTTGAATTTTTTCGAGCTGTAAAGTCAGAGCTTTGCGTGCATCTAAATCGAGTGTTCCGGTTGCTTTGTTTAGAATTTCGGTAAACTCAGAATCAACCCAATGGCTCTCGTTCCAGGCGCCAGGTTTACCGGTTTCATCAGCCGTATAAGCCAAACCTAAGGTAATTAGAGCCTGTGTACGGTGCGCCCACCAAGTGATACCCATGTTGAAATCGGTCCAACCATTCCAATATTCGCTTGCAGGCATGGTTTTTAAGTTAATAGTGAACCCGCCTGCTGCAGCATCTTCTTTGAGTGCTTGCGCGTAAGCCATCGATTCAGGCCAATCACTAGCAACGCATAATTCGACTGTAAGACCATCCGGGTAACCCGCACTAGCCAAGAGAGATTTCGACTTCTCGGGATCAAACGGGTATGGATCCAACGGACTATATTCAGGATTTGCCTCGCAAACATGGCTATCATTGCCGATGATGCCTTGATTTTGTAGTGCCAATGCGAGGATTTTTTCTCGATTATGGCAATATTTGAGTGCCGTACGAACATCATTATTCGTCCAAGGATCCTGATCGACACGGACGCGTAGAACGCGGGTGGCGGAGGTTGGTGTTGAAACAACCGTGAAACGGTCATCATCTTTTACGGCTTCCCAGGTAGCAACAGTAGGTTCGCAAATAGTATCCACTTGCCCACTTTGCAATGCGGAAACATAGGCAGCTTGATCTTCACCTAACATGACCATTACAATCTCATCCAGGTAAGGTAGAGGTTTACCATCTTTGCCCATTTGCCAATAATCGGGGCGAGCTTTTAAGCGAGCGCGTTCAGTTGCTACATACTCAACCATCGTGAAAGGACCAGTACCAATGGGTTCTTTAGTGATATCACCACCGAAAGTTGCAGGAACGATGGCTGCCTGATATTGTGCGAGATTGTCGGGGAGGAAGATGGTTGGACTGTTTAGATGAAGTGTAACTGTATAATCGTCTGTTTTTTCAACACCAGTGCTATCCATATAACTCATAGCGCTGAGCATAGAGGATTTTGTGTCGGGATCCAGCCAGCGCTTGATGTTAAACACGACATCATCGGCTGTGAGATCTTTACCGTTATTGAATTTAATGCCTTGTTTTAATTTCAAGGTCCAGGTGAGCAAATCATCACTGGCTGTCCAGTTGTCTAACAAATAAGGATGGGTTATTCCCTGAGGATCCGTATGGGTGAGATACTCAAATACATGCCGCCAAGGATGAGACGCGCTGACCAACGAGAATTGCGCGGGGTCGGTAACACGTTCGATTCGGCAGGCAACGTTCAAAGTACCACCACGAATGATCGAAGGCGCACTTGTTGCAGTTGCTTCGGGAGCTGTTGATACTTCAGGAACTGAAGTTGGTGAAAGCGGTGTAGCTGTAGGGGTTTCAGCGCCGCATGCTGCGAGAGCGCTAGCTGTTCCCAATGAAACACCTAATAAAGTAGAGAATTTCAGGAAATCTCGTCTGGAGATTGTACCTTGACGATATTTATTTTGAGCATCTTTAATCAGAGGATGGATTTTCTTCTCTTCCATGATTTAATTACTCCTTGTTTATTCAAACTAGGATACAGAATACTATAATGATCGTGCATCGGTAAATGATTCTGAGTTCACCTCCATTCTATAAGCTTGAATTCGTTTTCTTGCACCTATAGCATGAGGATAAGATTTGCAAGAATTTGGTAATTTTGGAAAAACCGGTATAAAATTATTAATTATCCTGAATTGTTTACATATATCAATCATAGCATCTAATATATCAGAAGTCAATGTTATTGATAATAGAAATGCATAATCTTGCTAATTGATATATCATGTGGTAAGATTTTTATGAGGAAAGGTTTTTTATGTTTCCAGATGATGATAACCAAACTTCCAAAACTGCTATTTATATTGAATTAAGACGCTCTATTATCATGGGGCATAAAAAGCCTAATGAACGGTTTGATGTGGAAGCTATCTCGCATCAGTACAATACCAGTGTTACGCCAGTGCGTGATGCTTTGCAAATGTTAAGCCAGGAGGGTTTAGTAACCATCAAACCACGTTCGGGTTATTTTGTAACGCCGACCACATTAAAACAACTCCGTGACCTGTTGGAATTGCGAGGCATTTTGGAGTTAGCGGGAGTGGAACGAGCTGCTGATAGAATCACAAAAGATGCAATTGAAGAACTGCGAATGGTTCATGCAGGATATACAGGAGATGACGATCTATCCTATGACCGATATACTGAAGAAAATCGTCGTTTTCATTATCTGGTAGCTAAAGCATCAGGAAATAATGAATTGACGAATATGGTGGGGCGACTTCATGACCGGTTGGCTCGTTTTATGGTAATGCGTCACGCAGGTCGGACGATGCTAGATACACACGAGAAGATTATTGAAGCCTTGGAAGCTCATGATGTAAATTCTGCACGCGAAGCACTCATTAATGATATTGAAAAATCTCATGAGTCGATCATGGATAAAGTGCTGCAGCAGGAGGAGGTCGAATATTGGAATGTGTGATGCCACTGAAATCCCGAACCGATTTAGCACAATTTATCAAGCCATTTTTTTAATCTACTAAATAAGAGGAATAGTTATATGGATCTAAACGAAATTTATCGAAATGTGATCGATGGTGAAGCTGATGAAGTTCAAAAAGGGGTTCAATCAGCTCTTGATGAAGGCATTGAAGCAGAAGTTATCTTAAATAAAGCCTTGATTGCAGCCATGGATGAGGGTGGTCAAAGGTTCGAAAATGGGGATCTTTTCGTTCCTGAAATGTTGATTGCTGCTCGCGCCATGCAAGCTGGTCTGTCAATTATCAAACCTCGCCTGGAAAAACAGGACATAAAAACTTCCGGTAAAATTGCGATTGGTACGGTTAAAGGTGATTTACACGATATTGGGAAAAACTTGGTGGCGATGATGCTGGAGGGAGCGGGTTTCGATGTGGTTGATTTAGGGGTTGATGTAGGACCAGAGGTGTTTGTGAAAGCAGCTAATAATGGTGCGCAATTGATCGGTATGTCCGCCTTACTGACTACAACCATGGAAAATATGAAATCCACCATCGATGCCTTGGCTGAAGCTGGATTACGCGAAAAAGTTAAAGTGATTATCGGTGGAGCACCAGTAACTCAGGAATATGCTGATAAAATCGGTTCGGATGGTTTTGCACCGGATGCTTCCAGCGCTACACGGGTCGCCCGTCAACTGATTGGTAATTGAATAAAAAATATCATGTAACTGCTCAGTCAGGTAAAGAGACGAAAGGAGGACAATAAGGTTTTCCAGCAAACGCCAAGCGCAAAGCACTCAAGACCTGCTGCCCATTCTTACGGGCTGTCGACAAATAGCCCCGCACCTGACAGAAGATTTCTGCTCCTTGAGTTGAGTGGAAACATCCAGAGACCTTTTGTTTGACTTTCATCATGCAAATATCGCGTTCCGCCTGATTATTATCGAATGGCACCTTAAAATCATACATAAAAGCCAGGACCGCCGATTTATGCTCCCGAAAGCGATCCAGCAAGTTCAGCGGTGGCGAACGTTTGCGTCATCCCCGCTTGACACTAACTCGCCAAAAACATCTTGCTGAATGTCCGCAGGCGGCGAAACACTGAGCAGTTGGTAACGAATTTCAAAATATGCCTGAATGACATCTTTTATATCTTCTTGTTGCGCCGCTTGTGTTGCATTTGGAGTAATTGTTGGCGACGGCGGCAGACCTGTTTTTAAAATGGGATGTACCGTTGCCGTTGTTGTTGATGTTGGCGATAGGGCTAAAGTCATAGTAGGCGTAGAGATAGACGCAAGCGTAGCTGTAAAAATATCTATTGGAGATGGGGATGGAATTAAGGGATGCTGTAATACAGGCGTGCAAGAAGATAAGATAACCACAAGAATTACGATTGTCGCTGTTTGTAACTTCATATGCCCTACTTTCTCTGCGCGGAAGAGACGCGCCGAACGGTTGGCGTTACCTGCGTGTGGGCGGGGTAGGGGAGGGTCGGGAGCAGGAAAAACTCGAAGCGATGAAAATGCTTGAAAATGCCGCGGAATCCCACACGTTAGGGGCACGCTGTGTTGGGCGTTTTTTCATTTTACAGCACTTTGCGATTTACATATTCGTCCAATGTCATTACTTTTATCATCCATTTTGAAGACAGAACTTCACGTGACAAAAGAATTTTTTTGTCCGAAGTCAAAAACACATCGCGACTTGCTACTTTATGGGCATAAAGTTGTAGTGCGTCTTTTTTATATGAAGGATATTTTTTGTGTTCAGGCTTTGCACTCGGAAACACATCATTGAGAATGGAAAAAATTTCATCTTCATCTAGAAAAACAAAGGGAAATTTCATAGGGAAAGTCGAGATGCTTGGCAAGGCGTAAGAAATATGCGAGCCTATCATCTCATTTATAAACGTGGGAAGTTCATTCCAATCTTTTTCAAAATCTGTAAATATTTGGTTGGTGATACCAATTTCGCAATTTCCATCATCTCGAAGTTTTGTCAACTTTGAAAAAAGAATCTTCAGAATTTCCCGTTTGTTTGGGTCGTTATTGTATCTTTTTTCAAGAACTCTGCCTTCTACCCAGCACCAATCTATTAATACATTTGTATCCAATGTCAATGTATCCAATTTTCCCTCACAGACTTCATTCGACTAAACGCCCAACGGATTGGCTCATCGGCGGCGAGCCGACAGGCGAAGCCGTCCGGTGGAGCCGGTGTTAGCCCGCAATTAGGGATTTATATCCTTGCTTTTCAAGGATCCTTTATCATCCAAAAGGTCGTTTGGTATTAGTTGGGTAAATACAGA
>JBDKUB010000379.1:0-1830 GCA_039679915.1 Anaerolineaceae bacterium | reverse complement strand
ATTGAGCAAAAGTCTTAAGAGAAATTTCATCCCCTACGGAAACATTATCGCTAAAGAGGAAGACATGTTTACCTGCTTCAAGGGCGATCCGTGTTTCATGAGCAGCAAACTCTCCGGGAACCGAAATCGTTACGAGGTTGGCTTCTGGCTTGGCGATGATTGCTTCTGTAAGTGTATGAATATCAGATGTAACTTTGGATGTATTGGCCTCAGTCAACCATAGACTTAGCGATTGCATGATCTCATCCACGACTACCTGATTTTCTGCAGAAACGCCAACTACTAGGTCATTTGCAGTTGAACCTTGAATTTCCGCGTTCATAAATCCAAGCTCTGCCATAACCTCCTTATTCGCGTCTGAACCCATCAAAACCGCGGTCTGAATTACTCCATCAATTTTCGACAGGCGATTATTGAATCCCATCAGGAACACTGAATCGTAATATTGATTTTTTCGAATCGTTATACCCGTATACATTTCATCCTTCACTTCATGCTCATTGATACTTATGGCTGAAAGCAATCAATGCTTTTTTGAAACATTCCATTGGAGCTCGAACCAACCCGGCACCAATCTTAGGATATCCTGGCTCTTTATGAGCGATTGCAGTATCGATTATCGGAGCACTATTGGTTTGAACCACCTTGCGAATATCAATTCCAGTTGGTGTTCCCTCAAAACCAAAAATAGGCATTTTGTAAGTAGGATGCGAACCAATGGTGATAGTGCGCATTTCACGGGTATAACCCATTGCCTCCTCTGGAGTACCGCCCACCAGGCTGAGGATACCAGTTGCTCCACCAAGGGTGAACCCGCCCCAACCAACCGTTTCTGTAATGGCCGAGTCGCCCATATCAAAGCCAGCATCTTTATCTGAGAATCCGGGAACATACAAGCCGTTCACCAACGGTGAAGGAGCGGTGAACCATTCATCTCCAAGACCGCTGACCCGAATGCCAAACTCAGTGCCATTTCGGCACATGGCGGTAACCATAGTACTGTAATCTACGTCCCTGGCAGGATCAGCTATTGCCTTTCCCGCAGCCATGGCAAGACCCAAAAAGATCAAGTTATGGTTTTTGAGCAAGTAAAGTGTGGGGATATGCTTATCCAAGGGCAGACCGGCTTTGATTAATCCAATCGCCATGGCATTTCCAAACAATGCAGAGGAAGCACTGTGACGGTTATGGAGTTCATCCCCCATCTGAAGTGCTTGTGTGATAATCGGTTTTAGGGGTAATTCTCCCTCTGCTTTTAAAGCTGCCCGCAGAGAAGGTGCAAAGATATCTCTCCAGGATCGTAAGCCATCCAGGGCTTTGTCGCTGTAATCGCCAAATTGCTGCATCCCTTCCACTTGGCGGCAGTATGCTTTATTGCCAAAAGTTTTATTCTCAACCACATACACCCAGGAGTTCGCGGAGATAGTGCCGGCCATAGGACCCACAGTCTGGTGGTGATGGTTCGGCTCAAGTTTGATCTTTCCGTTGTCAAGTAATTTGACTGCCTCTTCATTGTTTGTTGCCCAACCTTCGAAGATCACTTCACCAATCACAGCCCCACGCTGGGCGCCACACATTTTATCCCATGTAATCGGGGGGCCTGAGTGGAGAACCATTTTATCTTCCATACCAGGAATCACCTCGATCGCCTGGGCAATATCCACGAGTACGGGATCTGCGGAAGTCATTTTCGTAAATGCAGTTTGATTAGCTTGTTCAATTTTCTGTTTAATATCCATGAAATCCTCCAAAAATAATTCTCCTCCGGATTGTCGATAATTTACGAAATTCATCAACAATCAGCATGAGATCTCTTTTTGCAGGTGGAGG
>JBDKUB010000263.1:0-2747 GCA_039679915.1 Anaerolineaceae bacterium | reverse complement strand
CAGAAAATTGGAGTTAATGCTAAAATCATCCTATGTCGTACGAAGACCTCGACCGAATTCTTGGATTATTGGAGCAGCTTTATATATTCGAAGGTATTCCCCGGCAGCAACTCATCGAAATTGCCTCCAGGTTCGAAAGTATGGTTATTAATCGAGGTGAGAGGATTTTCAGTGAGGGAGATGAGGGAGATGAATTCTATCTCATATCCTCCGGTAGAGTATTGATCACGAAAGCTGACCGTCACCGTCAGCGTGTTTTGGCTATATTGAGTGAGGGTGATTATTTTGGGGAAGAAGCATTGCTGTATGATCGACCAAGATCAGCCTCTGCTGTAGCATTAGAAAAAACCGTCCTTTTATGTTTGAATAGTGAGCACTTTAATGAATTGCTGAGAGAGTATCCTCTCATTCACAGAAATCTTTCGATAACGGCTGAGAGCCGTTATTTGGCGCGAAAAGGAGAATTCGAATGGCTTGCAGAGGACGAATTGATTTACTTGGTCACACGCAAGCATGAAATATTTCTCATTCTTTCATTATTAATTCCAATCTTTATTGGAGTCATATCGCTGCCAATTGCCGGCTTGAGTTTTGTGGCATCGACCCCTTTTCTAAAAGTCGCAGTCTTGATCTTTGGATTAGCTGGAATATTTATAGCGGTTATTTGGGCAATCTGGAAATGGCTGGATTGGGAGAATGATTATTATATTGTCACCAGCCGCCGGGTTGTGTGGCAGGAAAAAGTCATTGGGATGTACGCCAGCCGTCGCGAGGCACCTCTTGCCAATATTCTATCGGTTAATGTATCCAGCAGCCAGCTTGGCAGGATATTGAATTACGGCGATGTGGAGGTTCGCACATATACCGGGGGCATTTATATGCGCAAAGTCTCCCAGCCATATTTGCTCGAAGCCTACATTCGCGGTTATCAGGAACGTGCCAGGCAGCGTCAAGAAAAGGAAGAAATCAAAGCAAACGAAGAAGCCTTACATAAGCGCATGGCTGAGCTTGAAGGTTATAGCCAAAACAGCGGAAAACCCAGCTCGACATCTTCGACCATACCAACTCGGACCGCTAGCCCAGAAAAGCCAATATCCCAATTATGGAAATTGTTGAAAACACTTTTCACCGTTCGGTATGAAGAAAACGGGGCAATCATTTACCGCAAACATTGGCTGGTGCTGCTCAAGAAGACCTGGAAACCCCTCTTGCTTTTCATTATTTTATTAATAACTACTGGCTTAATTTCATGGAGATTGGTATCCAATCAGCCGGTGATATTTTCTGGGTGGGTGTGGGTATTGGTTTTGCTCTTCTTGTATATTTTGACTTTCTTTTGGTGGGATTATCAATTTTTGGATTGGACGAATGACATCTACAAGATAACTCCCGATCAAATTTTGGATATCGAACGGAAGCCGCTGGGCACCGAGGAGAAAAAATCCGCTTCGCTGGATTCGATATTAAGTCTGGAACATACCCGCAATGGCATCCTGCAATTGATTTTCAATTATGGGGATGTCATTGTGAACGTCGGTCAATCACAATTTGTTTTTAAAGGGGTAAATAATCCGGATCAGGTCCATCAGGATGTTGCCGATTATATGGAAGCGCGAGAGCGCAAGAAACGTGAGGAACAGGTAATCCGCGAGCGCCAGCGGATGGTCAATTGGTTCGATATCTACCATCAGGAGACTGAAAAATTTGATAACTCAGCGAATGATGAGAATAATACGAAAAATAATAGTGAAGAAAAATAGGTATGGGATTTCAGTGGATGATTTATTAATGGAATTGATTCACCAATCATTTTTTTCTTTACTTATTACTGATTTTTCAAATGTAAATTGGACAATTTTAGGGTAAAATAATGCCGCCGATGATAGGATCGGTCTACTTTAATGAGGTGTTGTACATGACTGTTCGCGAAATAATGAATGTACCGGAAGATATTTTGAGAAAAAAAGCCCACAAGGTTAATGATTTCAATAAGAATTTCCAAACCCTGGTTGATGATATGGTCGAAACACTCCGTGCCGCGCCAGGAGTGGGATTAGCTGCCCCGCAAGTCAATGTTTCCCAACGCTTGATTGTGGTCGAATATGGCGATGAGGAAGATGAAGAAGCCCCAAAGAAATTATTTGTCGTTGCCAATCCGGAAATCATTCGCGCTTCCGATGAAACTGTATTAGGAACAGAGGGATGTCTTTCTATTCCGGGTTTCGCCGGAAACGTAATTCGTTCGACCGAGGTAACCGTCAAAGGCCAAAATCGGCATGGAAAACCGATTAAAATCAGAGCAAAAGGTTGGCTGGCGCGCATTTTTCAACATGAAATCGATCATCTGGATGGAATATTATTTACCGACCGGGCGCAGGAAGTTTGGAAAATCGAAGAAAGCCCCGAAAAACCCGTCCCGGTGGATTGACATACGGAATTTGGATAACCTGTTCTATCCTGAATAACTTATCTTTCATGCCACGGGTACTCTACTCCGTGGCATTTATTTGAAAATTCGATGTATCTCACCCATCTATCACTTACGAATTTCAGGAATTTTGCCCGGTTGGATATCGACTTTAACCAGGGTTCTCATGTGCTTGTGGGGGATAATGCCCAGGGGAAGACTAGCTTATTAGAAGCGATCTATTACGTTTCGACGTTAGTATCATTCCATGCTGATAATGACCGACAGCTTATAAATTTTGTCGCCGGGCGTGAGCCGTTGGCTGTTGCCCGCGTCGTGG
>JBDKUB010000567.1:0-1635 GCA_039679915.1 Anaerolineaceae bacterium | reverse complement strand
TAAGCAGTGCCATGTTCGATTTGTTTTTGGGCAGCGATTTCCAATATCTCTTTAGGAATGCCCGGCAGACTGGCGCCCCCATCACCTTGCGATGCGTCGAATATCGGCGAATTGGGATATTTTTCAGTGTAGACTTTAAGGGCTTTGTTGATCAGGAACATTCGGGAGGGAGGTATATTTGCCATGGTTTGCAGGTAATTATTGACTGGGGTTAAATTTTCCTGCGGTACGGCATAAGTAGGTACATCAGGGGGGACAAGGTTTTGTTGCATGGATATTTTCCTTTCGTAAATTTAGAAAAAGCCCCGCCTTTGGCGGGGCTTTGGTTAATTTTTTCGGTTATCTTGGCATATACGTTTTCTTAGTGTGCCTTTATACCAGCATCCAAAAACCCCACCGGTTTTTGCAGGTGGGTAGTCGTTGTATGGGTGGTATTAGCATCGAAAGAATGGTTTAACATATCGGGCGAAACTATACCACTATGAATACCAATCGTCAAGTCATTCTTGGAAAGTGCTTACTATTCCATTGACGCTTGAGCATCAAGCTGGTAAAATGCTGCCTATTATGAAAATGATCTTGGTTTCATTCCGTTCCCGTCGTATGTTGCCTGCTTCTCACCGAGAAGAACGGGAGCTTTTGTTTTGGAAATTGGGATGAATTAATATAAATATACCTGGTTATTCATAACAGCCCTCCTTCTCGGAGGGCTGTTTTTTTTATACTCCCTGATCTCTAACCAGCCAAGATATGGACCGAAAACATGATGAATCTTGGTAGGTATGCAGAAGGGAAATTTCAAAGGAGACCTATGAAAACAAAATCGCATTCCAAAGTGAAGAAAGTTGTGCTGGCGTATTCGGGTGGTTTGGATACCTCGGTCATCGTACCCTGGCTAAAGGAAAATTATGACTGCGAAGTAATTTGCTTCTGCGCCGATGTTGGCCAGGGTGATGAGGATTTGACCAAGCTTGATAGTAAAGCCATCGCCAGTGGTGCGTCTCAGCTCATTGTGCATGACATGAAAGAAGAGCTGGCTGCCGATTATTTGTTCCCTCTGCTGCGTTCAGGTGCAGTCTATGAGCATAAGTATTTATTAGGCACGTCCGTGGCGCGCCCGTTGATTGCTAAGCACCTGGTGAATGTGGCTCACGAAGTAGAAGCGGACGCCGTAGCGCATGGCGCCACAGGTAAAGGCAATGATCAGGTGCGTTTCGAACTGACCGTGATGGCGCTCGATCCGCGCTTGAAAATCATTGCCCCCTGGCGGGAATGGGATATCCGCTCAAGGGAAGATGCACTCCAATATGCTGCCGCGCACAATATACCGGTGAATGCTTCGATCAAATCCATTTACAGCCGCGATTCGAATATGTGGCATCTCTCGCACGAGGGAGGCATTTTGGAGAATCCCTGGAATGAACCGGATGAAAGCATGCACCAGATCAGCGTATCGCCGGAAAATGCCCCTGACCAGCCGACTTATGTCGAAATCGAATTCGAATCAGGAAAGCCGGTAGCTGTGGATGGCAAGAAAATGTCGCCGGCAAGTATAATCAATTATCTTAATAAGCTGGGCGGTGCTAACGGAATCGGCCGGGTCGACCTGGTCGAAAATCGATTAGTAGGGATGAA
>JBDKUB010000524.1:0-4833 GCA_039679915.1 Anaerolineaceae bacterium | reverse complement strand
AATGTAACCGTGGCACATTGGGTGGGGTAATCCAGGTAGCCGATCTTGAACGGGCATGTTTAGAGTATTCTAATCGACCGCCTTCTAGGTATTCCATCCTTCCCCGAAAGAAATCCCGGGTTGTCGTGATTGGAGGCGGATTGAGCGGCTTAACCGCTGCATTCGACTTAGCGAGAAAAGGCTATCTGGTAGATCTTTTCGAGCAACAAGACCATTTGGGTGGTCAATTATGGAATTTCCCCGAAGATCAATTACCAAGCGATATTATATTAACGGATGTAAGTTTGATATCACAGATAGGAGTGAATGTCCATTTAGAGGAAAAAGTAGATTCCCATCATAAGATCATTAGTGAAGCTGATGCCATTTACCTTGCAGTGGGAAAACTCGATTCTGATTTCTCTATCCTGGGATTGGCGCGAAATGATATTCTAAAAATAGATCCAATAACATTTCAAACCAATGAAAATAAAGTCTTTGCCGGTGGTAGTTTATTGCACCCCTATTCATCCATATTGTCCATCTCGGATGGCCGCAGGGCAGCCATCTCGATCGACCGATTCTTACAAAAAGTCTCTCTTACTGCCTCAAGAACAAACGAAGGCATCTATGATTCCCGCTTGTTTACGAATGTATCTGGAATAAGCCATAAAGAGGCAATATCCCCTCAAGATAAAATTGCAGGATACACCAAGGAAGAAGCACAAGCCGAGGCAAATAGATGCTTGCAGTGTGAATGCATGGAATGTGTAAAAGCTTGTGAGTATCTGAAACATTATGGGAGCTACCCTAAAAGGTATGTCCGGGATATTTACAACAACCTGTCTATGCTTGTCCGTGCACGCACAGCCAATACCTTTATCAATACCTGTGCTCTGTGCGGCTTATGCGGTGAATTGTGTCCAAACAATTTGGATATGGGTGGGGTCACACAAGAGACTCGTCAGGTTATGGTAAAAACCTCCAGAATGCCGTTTGCCACTCACGACTTTGCATTAAGGGATATGGCATTCAGCAACGGAAGCAAATTTTCCTTAGCAAAAAACGCACCTGGGTATAACCAAAGTACCTATGTGTTTTTTCCAGGATGTCAACTGAGTGGGTCATATCCAAATTATGTTGAAAAAGCCTATGATTTTCTTAGAGATATATATAGAAAAGAAAAAGCAAGTGTAGGGTTAATCCTGCGCTGTTGCGGTGCTCCGGCAGATTGGGCAGGTAGGGAAGATCTGTTTACGAACTCACAATCTGAATTCATGACGGAGTATGAAAAACTGGGTAAGCCTAAAGTTATCCTGGCTTGTTCAAGCTGTTATCAAATATTTCAGAAACATTTTCCTCATATCGAAATCCTCTCTTTTTGGGATATTTACGATCGATATGGATTTTCGGATTCTAATAAGATTTCGAACCTGGATAAGCCTCGTTTCCCGAAATTGTCCTCCCATGTAGCGGTTCACGATCCATGCTCGACGCGTTATGAAAGTCACATTCAAGAATCGGTACGCAATATCTTACAAAAATTGGGGTGTAAGATAACAGAATTACCCATGAGTCGTGAGCGAACTGAGTGCTGCACTTATGGCGGCTTGATGTGGCTGGCAAATAAACCCGTAGCAGAGAAAATGGTTCAGCGCCGTATAAACGAGAGCCCGTTGGATTATGTCACCTACTGTGCTATGTGTCGTGATTTCTTTGCACGGCGCGGCAAACGCACACTCCATTTATTCGATTATATTTTTGGCGATACTGAAACGGACCTGGCAACCCTGCCAGCTAAGGGTTTTTCACAGCGCCATGAGAATCGGACTCGATTGAAACAGAAACTGCTTAAAGATTTATGGGATGAAAAAATGCCTGAACAAGAAACCTTCGAATCGATTCGATTGATTTTGCCAGATGAAGTGCAAAATCAAATCGAGGACCGCTTGATTTTATTTGAAGATATACAAAAAGTAATCGAACATGCAGAACGTACAGGAAAACGTATGTTCAATAATTCCACAAATCATTATTTGGCATATTTCAAACCCGTCAGTGTAACTTATTGGGTAGAATATACACCACAAGAAGACGGCTCATTCTTTGTCCATAAAGCCTACAGTCATCGTATGGAAATTGGCAGGATATCGCAGCCATGAGTCAATTTGTTGACCTTTCAGCTTATCAAGGATGGATGTGCGCAAATTGTGGCAAGCCGTTGAAATCCAATAAAGTGGAGATTACCTACCTTGGTAACACTTTCCCGATTGAGTTGCTTACTTGTCCTGATTGTGGACTGGTACTCATTCCGGAAGAATTGGCTCTTGGGAAAATAGCTGAAGTTGAAAAAACATTGGAGGATAAATAACGATTTTTTATCTGCATGCTTTTAGTGGATATGACTCACTTTATTTCCAGAAATTGAAGTATGCACCTTTGGATTAAATTCTTTGTCATAACATTGGAGAAATGATATATGAAACTAAGAAAAATGTGGTTAAACATCAATGGCGTAGACCGGATATTCATTTGCAATCCGGAGAAGGATTCATTAGCAGACGTACTACGTCGGATAGGACTGACGGGAACAAAAGTAGGTTGCGATGCCGGCATATGTGGTTCATGTACCGTCATATTGAATGACGAACTCGTTCGCTCTTGTATTAAAAAAATCCGAAATGTTGAAGAATACAGTAAGGTACTTACCATCGAAGGGATTGGCACTCCCACCCATTTACACCCGATTCAGGTCGCGTTTATGAATTTGGGTGCTGTGCAATGCGGTTTTTGCACACCGGGTTTCATTGTGTCAACTTATGCACTACTGCAGAAAAACAATAATCCTTCACGAAAAGAGGTTCGCGATTGGTTCCAAAAGCACCTTAATGTCTGCCGTTGCACCGGTTATAAACAGATTGTAGATGCCGTTATGGCAGCAGCAAAGGTCATGCGCGGCGAAGCATCTGTAGAGGATATTACTTTTAAAGAACCTAAAGATGGACAATATTATGGAAAACCTCTCGCACGTCCATCTGCTCTCGCTAAAGTGTGTGGGCTAGCTGATTACGGTGACGATCAGGAACTCAAGATGCCGCCCGAAACCCTCCATGTAGCTGTAGTCCAACCGAGGGTAGCCCATCATGCAAAAATCTTAAAAATCGATACCAGTGAAGCAGAAAAAATGCCCGGTGTAGTGAAGATTATCACGCATAAGGAGCTAAAAGAAGCTGGTGGCTCGAATATTATGGCAGAAGGTCAATTCCATGAGCGGACTACAGTCATGGTACCCAGCCGGAAAGTCCTGGCTGAAGATAAGATATATCGTTGGGGAGATATCGTAGCGCTGGCGGTCGCTGATACAAAAGACCATGCTCGCGCAGCAGCCACCATGGTCAAAGTTGAAATCGAAAAATTACCCGAATACCTCAGTTACCTCGATGCAGTCATGCCGGATGCCATGCGAATCCATGAAGACACACCCAATATTTTCTCCATGCAACCGGTATTAAAAGGTGTTGGAGTGGATAATCCATCCAAGGTAGCAGAAATAATCGATAATTCAAAATATAGTGCGGAGGGAAGTTTCTTTTCTTCACGCGAGCCACACCTTTCACTTGAAGGTGTTACACTCCAGGCTTACTTCGACGAAGAAGATAACCTAACTGTGCAGTGCAAGTCGCAGGGAGTCTATGCTTCTATCAGCCGGATGGGTAATCCGGTAGGCATTCCTAAAGAAAAAATCCGCATTATTGCAAATCCCACGGGGGGGAGTTTTGGATGGTCAACAAATCCGGGAGATGTAGCCCTTGTGGCAGCGGCTGCCGTAGTAACCAAAATGCCCGTCGCACTTTCCATGACATACGAAGAATCGCAGCATTTCACCGGTAAACGTAGCCCATGCTATTCCAATGGTCGACTCGCTTGTGATGAAAATGGCAAAATTACAGCCACTGAGTTTGATTTTGGAATGGATCATGGTGCTTATTCCTGGGGTGGTGATGATAAAATGACCAAACCAGCCCGGTTTGCTTATTTTCCCTATTCCATTCCCCATGTAGCAGGGCTTGTTCGCGTGGCAAATACCAACCATAATTTTGGAGTAGCATACCGCAGCTATGGATCTCCTCAAGCCTATACACTCGGTGAGGCAATGATGGATATCCTGGCAGAGAAAGCCGGCATAGATCCCTTTGAATTCCGTTGGCGCAATATCGGCCGGCCTGGTGATACGAATATCAACAGCTATCCCTTTCGGCAGTATCCCATGGAAGAAATCATGGAGAAAATGCGCCCCTATTATGAGAAAGCTGTAAAAGAGGCTAAGGAAAAAGATACGCCAGAATTACGCCGTGGGGTTGGTCTATCCTGGGGTGGGTTCAATGTGACCAGAGCCGGAGCAGCAGCAGATAATGCTTCCGTTGCTCTCGAATTGAATCCCGATAATACTTTCACGAAATATGATACCTGGCAAGATGTAGGACAAGGCGGGGATATCGGGTCGTTGATGGTTACACTCGAAGCATTGAAATCTCTCGGCGTGAAGCCCGAGCAAATTCGCTTAGTCCAAAACGATACTAAACTTTGTCCAGATACTGGTATGTCAGCAGCAAGCCGCTCACATTACATGAATGGTAATGCCACCATAATTGCAGCAGAAAAACTTATGAACGCTATGCGCAAGCCCGATGGGAGCTATCGCACCTATGAAGAGATGATCAAAGAAGGCATCCCGACGAAATACGAGGGTACATATGAGACCACAGCCACACCCGGGCTTTGCCGTCTTGATCCCAATACGGGTATTGGTGATCCTACCCCAGCCTATACTTACGCCCTAAACCTGGCAGAAGT
>JBDKUB010000443.1:0-3062 GCA_039679915.1 Anaerolineaceae bacterium | reverse complement strand
ACTTCAGGGAAAATATCGGTGCTGACTTTAGAGACGTGCACCTCTCCAGGAAAAGACAATGTAAACGGCGCCTGAGTGACATCTAAGACCTCCCCTGTAATGAGCGCACCATCTGACTTATCTATGTTAGCTCCAATGGTGATCACGTCACCATCGATCTTTGCAGTGTCATTCAAAGTAATCAACCCGCCTATACTGACCACGTCCCCATTGATTTCACCGCTGACATCCAGGTTTGCGCCAAATAAAACAACGTCCCCCTCCACAACTGAATCTTCCATCAAAGTTGTAGCGGCTCCAAAAATCACCAGATCGCCATCCAAAGATTCGCCACTCTCCAATTGGTAGGTGCCCCCAAACACCACTTTGCCTTCTGCCAGCTCGCTTGCCATCACATTGTTCGAGGGTAAAGCAAGGCATAAAAACACGAATAAAACTAGTAGGATTCGATATCGGTTTTTCATAAGGCTAATCTCCGCGGAGAAATTACTTGTTTAATCGCAACCACCCAAATAGCACATAGACCTAAAAAAGCAACAGACAATGCGATCCATAAACTCGCTGGAACAACAGAATAAGTCACTCGCAATAGTGTGGAAACGACATCGAGAGCTGCTTCTACGGCACTAAACCATGAAACGAAGTTGATTAATTTCGCCCAAAGGACCGATATAGGAGAAATAAATATTGGCCATAGTGCGAAACCCAATAATAATAATAATGCCGCGATACTACAGGCACTAATGATGGCAATAGCTACTACCTGCCTTCTCTGTCTTTTCTCTGTATCTAAAGCTAATTTCTCTTCCCACCTTTGGGTGAATCCTGGGCGAGGGGATGCAAGTGCGCTGTTATGAAACATAACCTCCATATCGCTCAAAGCATTGGATAACTGACGACAAGTATCACACGTTACAAGGTGTTCTTGTAAGATTACCGCCTCATCATCAGTTGGCTTTGTATCAGAAAGCAGCAAGGTTTCAAAAAACTGGTGATTCATAACGTTTCCTTTCTGCGGGTATCAGCTTATTCTGCTGAGATATCCAAAGGCGAGCCATTTCTTTTCGAGCCCGGTGAAGCCGGCTTTTTACTGCGCTCTCGGATAACGATAAAGATTGGGCGATTTCATCATAGGAATAGTTATACCAATAATACATAATGACAGCCGCCCGGTCTGTTGGATTGAGTTTTTCTAACAATAAACGCATTCGATCCTGCTCTTCTCTTTTACTCAGAGTCGATTCCGGTCCCGGCAGTTTATCCGGAATCTCCTGATTGGGTTGGTCTTCTAACGAAATAATAGTCATACGATTCTTCCGGATTTGATCGATACAATAGTGTGCAGCAATGGATAATAACCAGGTAGAAAATTGTCGACTATGATCAAATTGATTGATCGAACGATAAGCTCTAAGAAATGTTTCCTGGGCTGCATCTTCAGCATCCTCAGCGTTATTCAGCATTCGATAGCAAAGGTTATATACAGGCTTCTGATACGCCTCCACAATGTGGGTAAACGCTTGTTGGTCGCCATTTTGCACTCGAACAAGCCAAACCGCTTCGGTTTCTTGCAATGTATTGCTCCTATTGACTTCCGAAAAGTTCTTGCTTAATAACTATTCTACATGATTCTACGAAGATATCCTTCCAAAGTTTCACAGACGATATCTTTTTCTTATCGATCTCGATTAATGTGAATTCACTACGTTTCTAGCTTCTTAAATCCTTCACCAATGGCTTCATGCGCATGACCAACGACGATGAACGCATCCCTATCGATCTCATGGATGAGGGACTTGATTTGAGGCACCTCTGATCGGCTGACCACACAATAGAGCAGGGTGCGACTTGCTCCGGTATACGCACCACGCACGGGCATTGTAGTAACCCCTCTCTCCATTTTATTCAGAATCAATTCCGAAATTTTTTCGGGTTGATCGGTGACCACCATGATAGTCCGGACGATATTCGAGCCTTCAGTGGCGCCTTCTGCTGCTAATCCGCTCACATAAAGCATGACCAATGCATACAAAGCTTTCTGCCAACTGAATGTAAAACCCGCGATTAAAATCACGATGGCATCGGTCATCAAATAACTTTGAGACAGGGAAATGCCTCGCCAATGATTCAAGATACGCGCCAGAATATCCGTCCCGCCGCTGGTGCCCTTTCCCCGGTAAACAATGCCATATCCAATTCCGCTGATAACGCCTCCATAGAGTGCATTTAAAATCAAATCGGGGGTCAATCCATTCTTGGGCAAGAAAAATATCAATAGATCGGTAAAGACCGAAAATGAAAGAACAGCAAAGGCAGTCCGCACCGCAAAACGTGATCCACCAAGTCGATTCCACCCAATAATGAATAAAGGGATATTTCCCAGAAGGGTCATAAAGCCAATTGGAAAACCGGTGTAATGATTTATTATTTGCGCTAAACCGCTAATACCTCCTACAACCAACTGAGAAGGCGCCAAAAATAAACACAACGCCAACGCTTGTAATAATGACCCCAGACAGATCAATAGATAATCCTGGCCAGCTTCCCACGAAAATATCGGGTGAGATGGATGCTTTCGCTCGTCTTTTACCATAACCTCAAAACCTCAAAGATTGCTTTGATCTAACTCCAAGAACGTACCCGCTAATTGTTCGATGATACCAATCACAGCCGAATTATCCAGATCTTTCATGCCCATTTCGACCATTGCATTAAAGAGCTGACTGTTGATAGCGGTCGAAGGTAGCGGAATGCCATATTGGCGGGCAGTCTCCATGACAATATTTAGATCCTTTGCCTGCATATAGGCTTTGAAACCCGGATTACGATTCCCGTTGAAAAGTCTCGGTGGTTTCACGTCTAGCGTCCAACATTGGGCAGCGCCGCCGCGAATGGCTTCCACCACCTTTTGGGGATCCGCGCCAGATTTTTGAGCGAAAATCAACAATTCACCCATCGCAACCATTTGAGCTGCTACCATGATCTGGTTGCAGGCTTTCGCAATTTGCCCTGCGCCGGCTTCTCCCACATGGGTGATCGTTTTGCCCATTGCCTGAAACACC
>JBDKUB010000285.1:0-2760 GCA_039679915.1 Anaerolineaceae bacterium | reverse complement strand
AATAATTGCACTTGAATGATAGAGACTTCCACATTATGAGGATACCCCCGCATAAGTTGTCTTACAGTAAAGGTGGGATGAAGCTATTCTAAAGATTGCGTAAAAAATCCGAATAATGCGTAAAGTTCTATTCGATTATTCCGATAACATTATTTCCCCGAAAGCCATTTGATCAAAAAATCGATTTTGATAATTGTGAATTAATTCAATAGTTTTGATCATTTTCCGGTTTCATTGTCGATATAGCGTTGAATCCGTTCGCATAGAATATCCAGGTTCAAAGGTTTGACTAAAAAATCATTAACGCCTTCATTGAGCACTTTTTGAACTACTTCCTTGAATCCCAGAGCTGTAATCACAATGATCTTTGTGCGCTCGAATATTTTTTCGTTTTTCATTTTTTGGATTACCTGCAATCCATTCATCAAAGGCAGGAGTATATCCAGAATCATGATATCCGGTCGATCTCTTTTTAACGATATTAATGCGTCTTCGCCATTAGCTGCAGAAATCACTTCTATGTCAGACTTCAGTTTACGATTGATAACCAACGTAATTAAATCTCGCAGGGCAGGATCATCTTCGACGAGCAGAATGGTGGTTTTCTTTCCCATGGTAGATTATCGTTGCCGATTATATGGTCAAGTTTCTGGCTTCGTAAATAGCCATGGCATCGAAAAACCGATTTTGTAACGACTCGATCATGTGTTCCGGGATATTGAGGATTTGCAAAGTATCGGGGTGAATAATCCTGCCTTCTAATTCTGAATTATGCATTGATGAATCCTCGAGAGGTATCAAGGCATTTGCCATATTTACGATAGCAGCTAATTGATAATATTTTTCGCTAAGCGATGGTGCGTGATGATATCGGATGGCATCCACCAATTCTTCGGGGAACTGCCAATGGGAAGTGGTTAACCCACCGACAGCAGCATGGTCGACGCCGAATAAGTGCTGCTCTACCTGCCACATAGCCAGATTGTGAGTCAGCATCATATACACCATTTGGTTGTAATCGGCGAAAACGTATTGATCTAGGACCAATTTTCCGATGTCGTGTAGTAATCCTGCCACATAGGCTTTTTCGGGGTCTGGGAAACGAATGGTTCCAGCCAGCCAGTGGGCTGCACTACCAACATTTACCGAATGATTCCAGAGTTCTTTATCACCCAAACGATAGCCGCTCAATCGTGAAGAGAGAGGACCCGAAGCCACGGTGCTGACCACCAAAGACCTCACTTGTTTGAAACCGAGTCGCATCACGGCTTCTTTGATCGATGCGCAAGATGTTGTGTAACCCAAGGCGGCTGAGTTCGCTACTCGCAGAGTATAAGCAGTTATAGCTTGGTCCATGGCAATTAATTCGGCTATAAACCCTGCTGTTACGGTTGGTTCATCCAAAGCCCGTAAGATTCGGCTCGTACTAGTTGGCAGTGGGCGAAGGCGGGTTATACTCCTCAGAATTTCGTTTAATCGTCTTCTATTTGTTATATTACTGTCAATTTGCGTCATATTTGCTGCAGTTATTGTCGTAAGTTAATGGGGCATCGTTGCAAGATTTGTAAACACGCTGGTGGTAAATGACATTAAATGTTGGACCATCCATGATCCTAAAAACGCTAATACCAAACCGATGCCGATTATTTTTGGGACGAAAGTTAATGTGACTTCGTTTATCTGTGTTGCTGCTTGGATCATGCTGATAAGACTACCGATAAGCAAACTGACCAATAAAACCGGGGCAGTTAAAATGACCGCGACCATAATTGCATTTTGAGCGAAACTTAGAATATAGGTTTCTGTCATAGATAACCTCGTCTTATTTTAAGAAACTCAGTGATAATGACTGCGTAATGAGATACCAGCCATCTACCATTACAAATAACAACAATTTGAAAGGCAGAGAGATCATCGATGGCGGTAACATCATCATGCCCATCGCCAACAGAACCGATGAAATAACCAAATCGATAATCAAGAAAGGCACATAGATTGCAAAACCCATAATAAATGCGGTGCGGAGTTCGCTGATAATAAAAGCAGGCAGCAGGACTGTAGTGGGGATATCATCCAGGGTTTGCGGTTGATCACCATTGCTCATGCTGATGAAAAGTTCCATGTCTTTGTCGCGGGTTTGCTTGAACATAAATTCCCGCACCGGCTGTTCTGCTTTCTTGAAGGCGGTGGATTGATCGATTTCTCCTGCCATATATGGTTTTATCGCATCATTATTGATGGACATATAAACTGGGGTCATGATGAAAAAGGTTAATATCAGCGATAAACCTACTAGAACCTGGTTGGGTGGAATTTGGGGTGTGCCGATTGCTGACCTGAGTAATGAAAGAACGATAACAATCCGGGTAAAGGACGTGGCTAGAACTAAAATGGAAGGTGCCAGCGATAGAACTGTTAAAAGGAGCAAAAGCTCTACACCGGTGCTCACTTGTTTTGGATCGCCGCCTGGATCGACGGATAACGTAATACCGGGGGCAGATAAATTGGGGTCTCCGGCACAGCCTGAAAGCAATAAGGCGGCTATTATACTGATAAAAACAATAAGAAAGCGTTTATTTTTCATGCGAAATCGTTGTCGCGGTTATCAATGTTTTGAGAAATTCTGTGCCAGAATGCTGGCAAAATTGTGCACCAGGTTTGGTTTATCGGATGGAGTATTATCTTTTTCGACACAAGGCTCTGGAATGAGAGCAGCGTCATCCAGTTCAGTCAGGCAGGTGATCGATTGGTCGGTCGAAC
>JBDKUB010000103.1:0-1844 GCA_039679915.1 Anaerolineaceae bacterium | reverse complement strand
CGCCCATTTTGGAAACCTTGGTGGCTTATACGTACCGACTGATGGGCACCGAATCGGTTTGGGTAGCCAGGCTATACAGTTCATTACTTTGGATCATTGGCGGGGTGTTTATATATTTGCTTGGCAGGCGCATGACTTCGACTGCCGGCGGAATGACTGCTTTAGGCTATTATCTATTTCTGCCTTTTGCCGTGCAAGCCAGCCGTTCTTTTCAGCCAGACCCGATGATGGTGATGTGGCTGGTTATTTTTACCTATGCCCTTTACCAATGGGGAGAAAAACCAAACTGGAAATGGACTGTGATAACGGGTATAGCGGGAGGATTAGCAATTCTAACCAAGCCGGTGGCAGTTTATATCGTGGCGGCGGCTGCGGTTGCTGGGGTGTTATACACCCTTGGATTATCGAAAAGCCTGCGGCGCGGCGAGGTCTGGGTGATGCTTCTCTTAATGGCAATTCCTTCGTTAGGTTATTATTTTCTCCTGGGGCGCAGTGATGCCGGTGATTATATTGCCAATTGGACGATTGCCTTATCCCATTTGATCATCGAACCGGCTTTTTATGTCCGCTGGCTTAGCTTTGTGCAAAATTGGATGAGTTTCCCGATCATTTTGTTGGCATTGATAGGCGTAGTCATTGCCTCTCCCCGAAATAAAGCCTTACTTTGTGGATTATGGGTGGGGTATTTTATTTATGGTTTAACCTTACCCTATCAAATGTATACCCATAATTACTATCATCTACAGCTTGTACCGATTCTGGGATTATCATTGACGGCCGTAGGTCAAGTTATTTATGCTCATCTCAGGGAACAATCCAAATTGTGGATGAGTGTAGCCGCAGCGGTGATGTTGTTATCGGTAATATTCCCTAGTTGGGAATCTATTGCAACCTTGAAAGCGGAAGATTTTCGAAAGGAACCGGCATATTGGCAAAAAATTGGGGATTTGCTGCCAGCCGATAGCAAAATCATCGCTTTGACTCAGGATTACGGGTACCGGCTGATGTATTATGGCTGGCGCAGGGTCGATCTATATCCACCCAGCAGCGAACAAGAACTGGCAGAGCTGCGCGGTCGTGAAAAAGAATTTATGAAGAGCTTCACCAAACGCATCGATGATAAAGATTATTTCCTTGTGACCGCCATGGGTCAGCTCAACAACCAGCCCGATTTGAAGCAGTTGCTTTATGACCGCTACCCATTGATTGCGAAAGGGGATGGCTATTTGTTGTTCGATCTGACGCATCCCAAAACGCCTTGATTATCTTTATTAATTTAGCCGGGAATTTATAAAATTAGCGATAAACCGCTTGTTTCTATCATAACCCCTTCGTATAACCAGGGAAAATACCTTGAAGCTGCTATGCAATCGGTGCTGGCACAAAGGGATGACAGCTTTCGATTGGAATATCTGGTCGTTGATGGGGGGTCTACAGATGGCAGCCAGGAGATAATTCGGCGTCATGCTGCCGATTTAGCCTGGTGGGTTTCGGAAGCGGATCATGGACAGGCAGACGCGATTAACAAAGGATTTCGGCGTGCTCAGGGTGATATTGTCGCCTGGTTGAATTCAGACGATTTATATTTACCGGGGGCGATTTCTTCTGCGGTGCAGGCGTTGCAATCTAATCCGGAATTAGGTATGGTATTTGGGGATGCAATAACGATAGACGGGCAGGGTGGTCCTCTTAATCATCTGGTATTTGGGGATTGGGGGTGGGCTGAGCTGGTTCGTTTTCGGATCATTTGCCAGCCGGCGGTATTCATGCGCAGGGCAGTTCTCGAAAAAGCGGGCTATTTAGCGACGGAATATCACTATATGCTCGACCACCATCTTTGGTTG
>JBDKUB010000082.1:0-2411 GCA_039679915.1 Anaerolineaceae bacterium | reverse complement strand
GATGAAACCTACTTGTAGGGGTATTCAAGATATGAATTTCGAGATTTTCTAATCAAATATTAATCTTTCTAACGCAAATCTTGTGTTAAAGAATGTGAAATTTTATCAAATCCAACGGGATTGTTTTCAGGTATTTCCCCCTGATCGAAGCATAATTCATATTAACACCCTTAGCTTTTCGCTGCGTCCATTTCCTCCAAGATACTGTATAGAAGCTCCAGCAGAATCGTTTTCACCGATGATTTCTGATTGGCAACACAAGGCAGTATTTTCACTTTTTTATCCAAACGCAAAGCGATGCGCATATCTTCCAAATCCCAGGCGTCCTTCATATCTTGCTTATTGGCTGCCACTACATAAGGGGTTGGCGCGTAAGCGCGGAAGGTCTCTAAAATACTGCGTGCCTCGCGGAAAGTCTCAGGGCGAGTGCTGTCGACCATAACGATAAAGCCCAGCATCCCCTCCGAGAGAATTTCCCACATGAAATCGAAACGCTTTTGCCCGGGTGTACCAAAGAGGTATAACACCAGGTCTTTATCCACCGAGATGCGCCCAAAATCCATAGCGACGGTGGTCGAGGCTTTAACCTTTTCTGCTTTGGAGGTAATTTTCCGTTCGGTAGATACAACGTCGATCTCACTAACCGAACGGATGAATTCGGTCTTGCCTGCGTTAAAGGGACCTGTGACAACCATTTTTACAGTTTGCATGGGATATTTCCAATAAAACAACTATCTTGTTTTTGATTTTTCATAAATGAGGCATAGCAAATTACCCTAAAATCGGTCATCGTTACAATGAGCGGATACGCTTTATCAAACGGTTGATCAGCGATTTCTGCTCCTCCTTGCTTGCAGCAGGAATAGACATGGGGATAGTGGTTGGACGGGATGTAATTCCTTCCGAGCGAACAAATTCCACCAGTCCGGCTTGTATCAGCCCGTAGGCAATCCGCCGCATTTGCATCTCGTCCAATTGGGCGGCACGCGCAATTTGAGCCAAAGTATTTTTGGGGCTGATATATTTGACCACCCGCCATTCATCCACACTGAGGCTGATATTTTTGATATTGGCGCCCGGGCGCTCGGCAAATTTCAAGGCAATATCCAGGCTGGGAATTTCATCCTGCAGATGTTCCCATTCCTTCACACGGCGGGTGCCCTCCATAATGATGTTTTCCAGCCCCACATGCACCGTAATCTTATCGCTGGGAGGCGGCACGTCATTCTCGAATTGGAACATCCCCTCGGTCCATGTAAACAGTCCGCTGAGCAAATTAATGTAATGGGTTTGTAAGCAAATCAGGATTTCTTTTTGGGTGAGGTAGTTGGCGTTGATCAGCATCAAACCCAACTGCTTGTCGTTCATCTGATTGCCGCGCATTTTGATGGACTGCAACTGGTTGTTATTGATTTTCTTTGCCCGAAAGAGAATCGCAGCCAGACTGTTATCCTCCTGGCTTTTTTGCGCATATGCCAGCTTGCCTTGGCGAAATGCCACTGAGACCGTTTCACCAGTACCATCCACAACCAGCGTACCCGATTTATTCGCAATATTAATAAGATTTAAAAGCTGGGTAATGGTAAAATCGCGCAGGTTACCTTTTAAAGCCATATCTTTCTCAAATCATATCCTGGAATTAGCACTTAATTGCGCATTATACTTGTTCACGGAAGGGTCGTCAAACAAAAGATTGCCCGGACAACCATACAAAAATGAAGGTATTCGTCTTGACATGGGTTGGTGAGCAGGCTATAATCCCCTACGCCTCAATCCTCGATAGCTCAATTCGGCAGAGCGGGCGGCTGTTAACCGCTAGGTTCCAGGTTCGAGTCCTGGTCGAGGAGCTTAAGTGTTCATTTCGATGTGCGATAGTGAATATATCGCACATTACTTTTTAAAACCTCGATATTATCTTAAACACATAGTCTGGAGCAGCCAACAACTGATGCTTATCTGTCTCTATTGACGTCGCTTGTACTTCCAATAGATACTGGTTTGTGGTCATCCAGTAGACTATCACATCGTAGATTTAGCAGATATTCGCTTCGATTTTTTGTGAATCATCGAATATTCATTATCCGGGGAATTTAACTTGACATACCTACAATCATTATGCAAATCGAATGGGATGGAAAATAAACGTAAATCGAATATCCGCAAACACGAAATCTACTTTATCGACGCGGCTAGAATATTCGAAGGCGATATTGTCACAATCGAAGATGTTCGCCATGACTATGGCGAGAGCCGCTATATCACACTCGGTTTGCTGAATGGAACTGTCATTGTTGTTTTTCATACAGAAACTGAGGATGTTATCAGGATTATTTCTGCCCGAAAAGCGTGTAAATATGAAGAAATCGAATTCTACAACCGAATCTCAGACTGATTGGCAGCGGATACCAGAC
>JBDKUB010000164.1:0-4936 GCA_039679915.1 Anaerolineaceae bacterium | reverse complement strand
TATGACTACATAATCGATCACCGCAGGGGGCGCCATAATCAAACGCCAAGAAAAGCACAGTGACCCTTTCGAACTGCAAGAACCCCAACGGGTACGAGCCGAGGTGATCTTCACCTGATGATAAATATAACCGTTCACCGCTGCAATAGCACTAACCCGTTGCCGGATAATTCTTTGCGCTTGTATTTTGTACCAGCGAGCGAAATAGGATTGCGCAACTGGTAAAGCCTTTTTATCCAGGTAAAACCACCCATTAAGCAATTGGAGGGATGGTTTTCCTTTATCAATGATCTCCAAAGGATATTGTTTCCCCATAAACCAAAATTTCTCTCCATCGGCATATTTTTTGGGGGCTGCCAAAGGATAATCTGTTTTAACCAAAGCTTGCTTCGACCGTATCCAATCGGCATTCTTTTCCACAAATGCGCGGATGGTCCGGTCAGAGGCACGCAGAGGCGCCCGGACTGTAATACTTCCATCCCGCTGAATGATTATGGCAATGCTCTTTCTCTTGGTGTGAATGATCTGATCGATTTTAATCATGGGATGCGAATACTCGTTTACTCTTCACCCACCCGGGCGGCAAGGGAAAAGCTTCATTCAACAACAACCGGATGGCTTTATCTGCCCTATGACGAACAGCAATGCTGGTATCTTCTCTCAGTAGGATCAAGCTCTCTAAAATCTTCGGTTGCCATTCCGGATAAAGTCTGCCCCAAATGAGCAGGCTGGAAATCACCCAGCTCTTTACAAATGGACTTTCATCCTCCACCATATCGAGCAAGAGCGGTACGAGCTTTTCAGCCAAAGTTTGCTCGTACGCCAAATTGCCAAAAAGCATCGCCATGTGAAACCTGACTGTGGAACCATCGTCGCTGCGAGCCACCTGCATAAAGGAATCCAGTTGTGGTACGAATAATTCCGGCATATCCCGTGAGACCTTTTCGAGAGCATCGGCAGCATGCCCGCGCACGATATTATTACCGTTAATCAATGCTTCTATTAAATCGGGAAATATGGCAGGTTGTGCAAGCACCATTGCCGCCACCTCATTGGCTTGCCCATCCGAACGCAAATCACCAATCGCCAGCCATTCCATTATCTGGTTCATTTTATTATTTTATCATTATGGCGGGCTCCACTATGATGCCCTCAAGCAAGACACTTAATTTTAGATTTTCTTGAGTAATTCTGCCCCACCCTCACTGGGGCTGTCCAAAAAGTCATATATGTCATGTCGAGCGAAGCGAGACATCTTAGCATCAATATGAAAAGACCTCTCGCTTCGCTCGAGGTTACAGCCTTCTTTTAGGATAGCCTCACGGAGTGAGGTTAGAAAATGAAAGAATATTGATTGAATATTACGTCATTATTCGTTGCTTATCGATTGCTTACCTGTTTGATCACTCTCTTGATGCGAGCTGCCTGCGTGGGGCTCATATCTTCTAGCCGTTTTTCGAGCACTGCGATGAATTCAGCCTTGTTATGAGCCGTAACCGCAACTGCTATTTTCTCGGCATGTTGGGGGATATTTTTAGGCCGGCTCGTCTTCAGGTGGTCTAGCAAGTAAGGGAATATTTCCTGGCGATAGGCTACATTCGCAGCCGCAATCTCTGCCAGCACCATCACCCCATTATCTATGGTGATGACCGAACCTTTATCTATGGCTTTGATGATTTTGTCCCGCTGCGGATACAACTCGTCAGCTTTGAGGCTGGCAATGGTAGAAAGCGCAATCATGGCGCCCCATACCATCCGATTGTGTTTGCTGTTTAACAGCTTCACGAATTCACCGGCATAATCGGCTATCATTTCCGGTTTGAGATAACTAACCTCGTACAGCACTTTGATGCAGTCGTTTTGTATGTTCACGTTTTTATGCCATAAATTCTCGGCAATCTCTTTCACCCCAACCTGATCGTTCATCTCAACCAATTGCCGGGCTAATTCCTGATTGGGAACTTCATCCCGGCGACCCAGATTAAAGGCAATTCGATCCAACGCTGACATACTCATCCTCCTGATTTATTAAATATTATATTAAAAAGACGAGAAATCAAAAAAACGTATTTATTACTCTTTTTTTATCATAGAAACAAGTTTTACCCTACACCTAATCGGCAGGGAATTTAAAATTTTGGTTCAACTCCCCATCTTTCAATTCCCAAAAGCGGCGGGCAAAACGTCGAATAAAGCGCCGGTCGTGAGACACCGCTATGATCGGACCGGGAAACTCGATCAGCGCCTTCTCCAGTTCCTCCAGGATATCAAAGCTAACGTGGTTGGTAGGTTCGTCAAGGAGCAGTATATTTGCTCGCCGCGCAATCAAACAAGCAATTTGTAACTTTCGCCTTTGTCCGATGCTTAATGCACCAATGGGTTTGCGTACGTCTTCATATATAAACAAACCATACCGGATTAAATCGGATATCAATTTTTCCTCGGGCAGCGACGAATCCCCGCGGTATGCATCCAGCACGATTTGCGACAGATCCAGGCTTTCTTGTTCTTGGTCAAGATAACCAACTTTTACTGTAGGTGCTAAAGTAACATTACCTGAATCCGGGGTTTCTAAACCGGCTATGATCTTCAGTAGAGTGCTCTTGCCAGCTCCGTTGGGTCCAATCAACAGAATCCGATCACCGATTGCCAGTGCAAAACTGATATTTTTCAATACTTGCTGGCTATTATAGGATTTGTTCAACGCGGAGACAATCAGAGGTGTTTTACCTGCAAGGGTTTGCGGATCGAATTCAGGATTGATACGTAGTATTTCAGGTGGCTTAGGAACAGGGTTCGCTTCAAAGCGGTGTAGTTTCTCTTTCACCGCCCGTATATTGCGGGAAATCGTTTTTTGAGTTCGTTCGATGAAGAAATCGTGTGCCATTTTATCCTTATCGGTTGCACCTCGATAATGCCCCATGGTTCTGGCTTTACCTTTCAATGACAGACGTAAGGTTTTAATCTCTTCCTGTTGGTCCTGATATTCTTTTTCCCACTTTGCCCTCTCAAAGGCTTTACTTTCCAGATAAGCCGCATAGTTGCCTCTATACACTTTACAACCGCGAGAATATTCGTCAATCTCGATCAAAGTCTCCACAGTGCGATCAAGAAATTGCCGATCATGGGAAACCACCAGAAGTGCACCCCGTTGATCATGTAAAAACCCTTCCAGCCAATCCAAAGTGGCAAAATCCAGGTGATTGGTAGGCTCGTCCATCAGCAAGAGATCGGGAGAATGCAGCAGCAATGCCGCCAGACTCAAGCGCGCCTTCTCTCCACCGGAAAGTGTGGCAACTTCCCGGTCTTTAGAAATATGGTCGATGCGTAAGCCGCTCAATACTAGATCGATTTTGTGATCGATAGCGTAGCCTCCGCGGCGTTCGAATTGGTCTGCTACACTGCCATATTCAGCTAATAATGCCAATTGCCCTTCTGCAGCGGATTGGTTCATAGCTTCTTCCAATTGGCGCAAACGCTTTTCGAGTTGGCGCAGCGAGATTATGGCGTCATATAAGAAATTGGCAATAGTCTTACCTGAGAAATCGGTTATTGTCTGTGGCAAATAGCCTACTTCGATACCTTGAGCAATGGTAACTTCACCGCTATCGGGTTCGACTTCCCCCCATATTATTTTAACCAGGGTTGTTTTTCCAATACCGTTAGCACCAATTAGCCCCACTTTTTGGTTGGCGCTAATGTTAAACGTGATGTCTTTTAGCACTTGTTCAATGCCATAGGCTTTGGAAATGGCTGAAACAGAGAGAATCATTTTTCAATCGATAACTAAAACGCTACTTTTGCATTATAAGCGGCAAATAAACCTTATGTGGCAGGGAAGCAAAAATATATATCGTGTGACTGTCGGTGAATGTTCCTCCACCATTGGTCACCGACAGGTTGATTTGCTTATAGCCTGAGGTATCAAAAATATACTTGGCGGTGTTGATATTGGGATTGGTGCTGATGTACGGGGCAAAACCATCCACTTGCCAGGTATATGTGATCGGCAGCGTGCTGGCAAATGGATCGACCACAGCGGTGAAGGTGGTCGCCTCATCAACTAACCCAATGTGGTTGCCAGAAATGGAAATGGTGGTCTGAGATTGTACGGCTTTAAGCGCATCGATGCGCTTGAAAGTGAGCCCGTTTTTCGCATCGACCACTGCCACGCCGGTGGCTTGCATGGTGGATTCGATTTGCGCGGGGGTCAACCAGGGGTTCACTTCCAGCATCAAAGCTGCCACGCCGGCAGCGGTGGGCGAAGCCTGGGATGTGCCACAATATGTGACCGTGCCGCCACCTAATTTTGAGGATGTAATCAGGGCTCCAGGCGCTACGATATCCATCATGGCATTGCTGTTGGTAAAACAGGTGATCGTGTTCAGGCTTGTAGAACCGTCATAACAACTAGGCCAAGATCCACCATAAATGTCATAATATGTATTTATATAGGGTTGACGTCCTATATTTCCATCATAAGTTGCACCCACTCCTACCACATTAGAAAGGCAGGCTGGTGCTGATAATGCTGTGCTGTTACCCTGGTTGCCAGTAGAGGCAAAAATAGCTACGCCTTTAGATCTCAAAGAATTAATAATGCTGGCAATCGAATTAAAGTTTCCATCACAATTATTACCATATAGAGTATAAGTGCCTAAACTCATATTAATTACCTTCACCGGCACACTCCCAATGTTAGCATAAATCCATTCTAAGCCAGCCAGCCAATCAGAAGTCCAACCGATTCCACTATAATCGAGCACCCGAACGGCTACTAATCTAGCCGCTGGAGCAAAGCCTTTGGTCTCGGCATAGGTCAAGCCGTTGGAAGCAATGATGCCAGCCACATTGGTGCCGTGTCCGTTAAGATCATCGGCATATGCGGACTCATCAGATGATGTGTCGCCACCTGCATTATTCTGGCAGTCGCCAT
>JBDKUB010000010.1:0-4461 GCA_039679915.1 Anaerolineaceae bacterium | reverse complement strand
CATCATCGATATAATTTTCGGCCAAGAGGTCGTTATTGCACGGAACTGTGGATAGAGGGTTCACCAGGGTTGCTTGTTCGATTCGCTTGATGGTCGGTATGCGCTCATGATATCCTGTCGGAATTTTTACATCATGTTCCTCAACGATCTTTAGATAAAACTCGGTTAAACGGAACATATTGAAATCAGTAAAGAAACGAGGTCCAGAATGAAGCATTTTTAGGGACTGGGCAATTCTAGTTGGCATCCCTTTTGCCTGCATAGCTTCATTGGACATTGTTTTGCCAATGATAAATTCCAGCACCATAACTTTCTCATCAGGGAGGTAATAAATCACTTTTGGCCCTACTCCTGCAAGAGCTGCAGCTTTGGAGTTTTCGTATTCATTTCTGCGATCAACTGCCAATAATTCTGTGCTGGCACCTGGTACTCTCACGAAATATGGTGTTCCATCTACAGTCACTTTATAGTTCGTATTGGTCAAGCCACCGGAAAGAGATTGAATTTCGATTGATTTTCCGTGCCAATCAGGGATTTTATGCACAACTTCCTCTATTGTAATCGTCATCACATTACCCTATTGTTTGGATAAATTTATTGAAATAACTTTTTTTATATATTCAGAATTATTCTTTCAAAAATAAGCCCATATGGTGGTTCGGCGATTAGCATCAGCTAATCGCCGATCCATTCTATATTTGTTTAAAGATTTTATTCAGGCGGGATCTCTCGAAAGGCATTTTCCACATTGATCCCACGACTTTTTTGAGCATTCTTAACTAAAATATACCAAATGGCACACAGGATGATTATGCCAAAAGCAATGATTTGTGCCCAAAGGTTGCTGGGGAAGTTGGAGAAATCCCAATAGCCAAGAACGCCTAATGCGGGTTCCAGCAGGAATGCCACCACCATAGACATCCCCAATCCACCACCCAACATACCCAATGCAGAAAGTAAGGGCATGGATTTACCTTTGAACCAATCTGCGATATGTGTACGCATGGGGTAGAGGAAAGCGACCACTGCTGCGACAGCGCCAATCCGTGTCAGCCAGAGAAGAAATGGGTAGCTTTCAAAAGCGTGGGGTGCTAATGTCCAAGAAATCACAATGAAACTTGCCATGCCGATCAGAGTACAAAGAATACCTATATACCCGTTGACAGTGTACTTTGCGCCGGGTGAACTTTCATAAACTTCCTTAGCTCGATATGGTAGTAATGCACCTGACAGGCAGGAAATGATGAACACATAACCACAACCGAAGGTGACACCCAGCGTCAAACCGACCCAAGTGGGAATCAGGTTGTAGCAAAGGATGATTGGAATGCTTGCCAGGAAGTATACGACATGGGCATTCACCGGGGTGTGATATTTCTCATGAACTTTACTGACGAATTCGGGAAGCACTCGATCGAGGGACATAGCTACCATGACACGCGTCATACCAATGTAGCAGTTGTGTACGATTTGATGCCCATTGAGGATATAACCAATGGAAATCAATAGCACTACGAGGGGACTACCGGTTAATGCCACAGCCAGGATAGGCGGCCAGAGGTTGAACCCAGCAATGGTCGCTTCTCCAATCAGTGACCAATACCCAGCACCAGCCACATATAGGAATTGCGAACCGATTGCTTTTTCCATACCAACCGCCAGAAGAGTGAGCAATATACCAGTGACGAGAAGTGAACCGATTATGATGAATGTCTGGCTTTTAAATGAGCGGGCATCCTTGATTTCGCCATTTTGCTGAGCCGAATAGGTAGCCCATTGGAGTGAGGTCCAGGCTATCGGTGCTACTAATAGGGTTGCCAGTATGCTAAAAGGCGGGTTCAAATCGATACCAGCAGCCTGTACTGCTGCAATAGCATCCTGATAAAAGTTAGGGCTTCCACCCGATGCAACTGAAAATGCATTGAGTTTTGCTTCTACAGTCGCGGGATTGGTGAAAAACATAACGATTAATGTGGTGGCAAATGCAATCCCCATAGCGATGATCATTACCTTCTGTAGCTTAACGTAATTCTTAAACCCAGAGCAGAGAATGATCAAAGCAACCATGGCATTAATAATGCTCACGATAATAATTCCTGTGGGTTGAGTGAACCAAACCCCAATTGCAGAGAGAGATGAGTTCCCCAATGTTGCCCCTAATCCCAGGAATAATGGTGCAAAGCCAAGGTAAGAAACTAACCAGCCGGAAAGCGCCACCCATTGTAAAATCCAAATAACGTAACCCGACATTACCACTGTAAAGGCAACACCACCACCGAATACACGGCTTTGAAATACATAGTCTCCGCCTGAACGTGGCATTGCCGTGGAAAGCCAAACATAGACAAATGCAACTGGAATTTCAATGATCATTGCAAGCAGGATACCTATCCAAAGCTTGCCACCCGGAAGGGCGCCAGGAGCCCAAAGGTAAGTCCAGGGAAAAATAAGGCCCATGGTTAAAATGTTATAAATAAACGCAGCCCAGGGAGACATTACTCGAACAAGCCCAGAGGCTTTACGAACAAATACTTCTGGTTGAGCAGTTGTTGTTGCCATGATTTTTCTCCTTTTGTTTTGATTACCTACTAATGTAGCAAAAACACGATAATGACAGCTTCTATCCTATCTGTACCATTAATTCATCCGTTATTGTCGTTATAGCACCTCCTTTCTTCATCTCACCTTTTTTATGCGATTACCCATTTGTCATTTGGAAGCTTTCGACATTACCATCTGAAATATTTATCAGGCAACCGCGCAAGAAACCTTCTCCATATTCACTGCCTGGATTAATACAGGTAGTTCGCCCAATTTTCATAACGGCTTGGGATTCATGAATATGTCCGTGTAAGCCAAGCATCGGCTGGTAGGTTTCGATTGCCCGCCGCACGGATTGACTTCCTGCACCATGCATGACGATCTGTCCACTTTTAACAATGGGGGTAGGAGGATTGGTATTCCAATCTAACATGGGGCAGGTATCTAGGGTTGAATCGCGAGGCGGATCGTGAAAATTGAAAATGGCATGGTCCATATCGGGCACTTTAGCCACCATTTCCTCAATGAATTCCCACAATTTTTCATCTGGGATCTCTCGGGGTGTATTCCAGGGTGTTGGTGTACTATAACCAACACTGATCATCGAATGGTCATCATCCACATAAACTACTTGCCCTTCACAGGCAAAAAATGATTCGGTGTTTTGTTTGTGGATGGCTTCTAGAACTGCGGGATCGTCATCATTACCGCCCGTTACAAAACATTTTATACCGCTACCCTTAAGCCGTGTTTCAGCCAGGTTTATCCAATCATCCAGACGTTTGCGCGCCAATTTGTGGAACAGATCATCCACTGCCTGGGGATCTGCTTGCATCGCTTTGACTTCATCTTCTTCCATAATTTGATGATAAAAACCAAGGATTCCCAATTTTTCTATCATCGCTTTTAATTCTTCTTCAGTGGTCATATGTTGCACTACTCCTTGGAGGGTAGCACGATATTTACCATTGGTTTCTTTGATAATCGGTATGAGCAACTTGCCACTAATATCACCTCCTAAAATTAGAACATTCACATCATAGAATTTTCCAGCATTGATAAATTTCCGGTATGTTCGTTCTGATCCGTGGATATCGGTTGCGTAAAAAAGGCGCGAAACGGCTTTCTTCGGTTTTTTCGAGAATAACGGCATGGGATATTCCTCCAATTAATAAAATAAACCTGACAGATCCCGGAAATTTATCGTTTCTGCCAGGTTTATGATGCAGCGGTATTTACAGTGATCAGCTCGACTCGATTTGCCAGGGATGCACGGGCGTGTTCGTCCAGCCCATCATCGGTGATTAATCTGTGGAACTGATTGATTTTTCCGATTTCGAAATTCGAGATGACCCCCCATTTGCTGTGATCTGATAATAAGTTCGTCTCTCCGTGTGTCCGTTCGAGCATTTGGCGGATTAATTCAGCTTCTACCATCGAGGGAACTGTGCAGCCGTATTTAATGCTAATCCCATCGACGCTGATAAAAGCTTTGTCGGCATAGACCTGGTTTAGATTTTCAATAGCGAAACGGCCAGCCACGGAGTGAGATTTTGTCTGAAGCACACCGCCAAGAATAATGACCTCGAATTTGACTTCGCCTAAATCCACTGCGGCTTGAATATTATTAGTAATTATGGTTACATCGGCGTCTTTGCGTATTTGGTGGATCAATTGGGTGGTGGTTGAACCGCTGTTGATAAAGATAATATCCCCGTTGTTGATCAATTCAGCCGCGGCTTTTCCGATGCTGCGTTTTTCGTCGATGTTGCGCCCGGCGCGTTGGACATATTCAGGTTCGAAGCGGACGCGTTCGCTGAGAATAGCACCGCCGTGCGTGCGCTCTAGTAATCCCTCGTTTTCGAGCCACTCCAAATCCCGTCGAACCGTAGCTTCGGATACTTCTAATAGCTCGCTTAA
>JBDKUB010000556.1:0-3053 GCA_039679915.1 Anaerolineaceae bacterium | reverse complement strand
ATGACTCCATATGTGCCATGCGAAGTGAGGGCATGAGGACATCTCAGCTTTTCTGCCAGCCAGCTCCCCAATAAACCGGTGGGATAAGCTTCCAGGGAATGCACTAAATCGATAGATGGATAATCGCCGGTAGCAATCGTTTGCCAACCGCTAAATAACGCAGACATACCTTTTAATCCGCGCAGGGAGGCTTGTTGGGTAACCGGCAAGACAAATAATGGAAAATCGGGAAATAATGCCTTTGCCTCGTCTCGATCGGCTTGAGCGACGAATAGGACAGGCTGCACATGAGCGCTCATGGCGCAGATGAAAGCAACCGCATGGGTTCTCCAACCCGATGGCTTTTGTAATGATGGCACGATATAAGCTACATTCATGCCTTTTCCTTCCTCGCTAGACTTGAACGAAATTTGATGACCGAAACTGTCACCCCAAACAGATAAGAACCTGCCAACAAGGCAGCGCTGACCAGAAAACCGTACCGTGGCACGAGCCACAACATCCCAATCACTTTCAGAATTGCCAGAACCAGATTAATTTTAGTGGGAATATCGGGATGACCAATTGCCAGCAATGCAATGCGGTTCCAGTAAAAAGTATTTGCCACTAAAAAACCAGCTAACAAGATCAGCAATGCTGGGTAAGCCGGAAGATATTCAGGTGTGTATAGGATTCGAATAAGTGGTCGCCCCAACACCAGCAAACCTAAGGAGATGGCTAAAGTGTAGCCGCCTGCCAGAAATGAGCCGCGCCTCAATATATAGCGTACATTTCCCCAATTCTTACGGGCAACCTCGCGGGAAATCTCTGGGTAGGTTGCCTGGGGCAAGGGGCTGACCGGCAACTGCGCCATATTAGCCAAGGCTAATGCCAGCTTGTAATAGCCGGCTTCCAGCGGATTACGTAAAAGCGAAACCCATAATAGCTCGCTGTCTTTATTGATCAAGCTCAATGAAGCACTGATATTGGTGCTAATCGCAAAATGCACCAATTCACGGGCTTGCGGACGCAGCAAACTCAACGGCGCTTTCCACCAGCCCTTTCCCCAACGACGAGACGCTTCGCTAATGGCAGCCACGGTTAACCCAACCGCTCCGATGGTTTTGCCCACGATATAAGCTGCCAGAATACCGCCAAAACCGCCCTTCTGAACATAAACGATAGTAATAATCGCCAGGGTAACCACACTCTGCACCACATTCAAAGTTGCCATACGGCGGAAGCGGTCGAAGATTTGCAATAAGCCTGTGGAGGTTTCAGCAATCAAATTGGCGATGACGATCAAACCATATATAGTAAACCAATGCGCCAGTTGGATATCCTTGGCGAAAAAACGCGCTGCAAAAGGAGAGAGAATCCAGATAAGGGCAAAAGCTATCAGCGAAGCGCTCATTTCTGCAATAGCTGCAGCTTTGAACAACGCGGCTGCCCGCGATTTATCATCCGCTTCGCTGTATTGTCCCACATACTTTACTACCAGCTCCCCCATCCGAAATGAAATGAATTTATTCACCACGCTGGTGAACATCGTGATGGTGCCAAGGATGCCAAATCCTTCCACGCCTAACAAGCGTGCTGCCAGGATGCCCTGCACCATGCTGACAATAGCGGTGATTCCGGTAGCGCTGAACAGGTAGCCGGAGTTTTTGATCACCCTGGCGATAAGCGGGTTAGCTAAAAATGCAGCTTTCAATCGGTAATTACCTGGCTTGCCCAGTGTCGTTCCTCGTTATACCAATCCACTAGGCTGGCGATTCCCTCTGCCAGGGATACCTGCGGCGTCCAACCCAGCAGCCTGTTGGCTTTTTCGATATTCGCCCAATTGGCAAACATATCCGCCGGGTGGCGTGCCAAGCGGTGGATATCGGCGGATTTCCCGATTTGCCCCTCGAGCATATTGATCAAGGTGTTGATCTTGACCATTTCATGCCCCCCAAGATTGATTATCTCGTAACCCAATGGTTTCAAACCCAGGATTGTACCGCGGGCAATATCATCGACATAGGTAAAACCGCGTGATTGTTCTCCATCGCCATTTACCTGCACCGGACGCCCTTCGCTGATCCATTGGGTAAAGCGGAACATCACCATGTCCGGCCGGCCTGCCGGCCCATAGACGGTGAAATAACGAAATATGGTTACATCGATATCATAAAGAAAGTGATAACTGTGGCAAAGTACCTCGGCGCCTTTTTTGCTGGCAGCATAAGGTTGCAGCGGAAGATCACTGTTAGCATCCTCGGATGTGGGCATGGGCGCATTTTCGCCATAAATGCTGGAAGTGGAAGCCAGAACGAATTTCGGAATTTGGTATTGGCGACAGGCTTCCAAAAGATTGAGCGTTCCCAAGACGTTGGTATCATAGTAAACCCAGGGGTTTTCCAATGACTGGCGCACCCCTGCCCTGGCTGCCAGGTTGATGACCGCATCGAAATTATCCTCTCCTGAAGAAGCATAGATATTCCCCAGGCAATCATCCAGGGCATGGCGGTTGCCGATATCCGTACGATGAAAAGTAAAACCGGGACGCCCTTTTAGGCGAGCGAGTCGGTACATTTTCACTCGCACGTCATAGGCTTCGTTGAGGTTATCCAAGCCGACCACAGTATGCCCATCATCCAATAAGAACTCTGTCAGCCGAGCAGCAATAAAACCAGCTACACCGGTAACCAGATAACGTGCCATGGCTATATGCTCACAATCTTGGGATTGCTACGCCGGGCAGCTCCCAGGGCATTGCGGGTATCGACCACAAGTTGGGCTGCCTCGACGATGGCAGCATAATCATATTGACTATGATTAGTAATAATCACTACACAATCGGCATGACGAACAGCCGCCATCAGATCAGGCACACTAAAGCGTTCTGTACCATCTTGGGCTACATGAGGAATGTAAGGGTCATGGTAGGTAACTTGTGCACCTTTTTTCTCCAACAAGCCCATCAGATCCAATGCTGGTGATTCGCGTAAATCATCGACATCTGGCTTGTATGCCACCCCAAGCGTCAGAATCCGGCTGCCCTTGAGCCCTTTCCCGGCTTCATTCAAAGC
>JBDKUB010000119.1:0-4489 GCA_039679915.1 Anaerolineaceae bacterium | reverse complement strand
TGCCTGTACCAGGCTTCTACTGGCTAATTTCCATTGACGCCATGCCAGGTGATTTATCGGTTCAGCTTCACGGTCGACCACCACCAACATTTGCACACGTGATTGATTGGATAATTTCAAATCGTGTTCGGGTCGAAACACGCCATTTTTATATACCCCGCTGACCGTAGCCAAATGTTCCGATTCGGGAAACCAGCGTTTAGTCTTAATCTTATCAAACCAGGCTGGAATCGCTTGCCATTTCTCGACTACTGCGCGTTTGCTCAATTGCAAGTCAGCGGCTAATAAATACATCCCTATACCCAATGATATCAGGCTGATGACCAATCCCACATAAAATGGGATGGGACGAAATACAAAGCGATACAAGTGAATGCCGTCTAACATGCGGGTGGCTAAATATCCGCCTACATTCTCAATTTCTGCCGGTTTGCCATCGACCGTCAATTTCCACCCCGGATATTTGGTTACCAATAGAACCAACTCTTCCCCTGCCTTGGCTTGAGCAATAATCTCAACCGCATTCGTTCCGGAAAAATACGGCGTCAATGGCGCGACATCACTTTTTTTCAATTCATCGGCATCGTCTTCAACTAATGTCGAGTAATCTACACTAAAAGCCATGGGTAGACTTTCAGGGAGATAGTAGATATCATAATCGTTTATTTGCTGAATAATATAAGCACCATTTTCAGTCTGAACCGGCTCACTCGGCGCCTGTACAATGGAATTAGGTTTTGCCTGCACTGAGCGATGATTGATCTGTCCGTCGAATTTGCGAATATCCGACCAATGGTACCAGGCATCGATAAAGCGTAATTTCGAGGAAATCACAGCATATAACCAGCCGTTGGTTGGGTTGTTGCGGACGTAATATTCAGAACTGTCGTAATTTCGCAGCCATTCCATTACCTGATAAGCAGGTGCATATTCCTCCTCAGTGTTTATGAATTGTCCATTGGTGTTGAATTCGTCCCAAACTCCTACAATCATCAGGATTACAAGAAATGCCATACCTACTTTTGCAGCCATCCCATTGAGTAAAGTTTGGGCCGATCTAGCACTCGAAGATTCAAACTGCCGCAGACTTTTCCAAGCCGAATCAATCCCGTAACCAGCTAAAAGAAATATGGCAAAACTGCCCAGAATCAGCGGCCGCAGCACGTGTCTGAATTGACTTAAATACCGATTGTTATAATAGAACTCCCGCCACGGCATTTGATCGACATCGATCCATAAACAGGTAAATACAATAACAAGACAGAGAAATATTAGGGGGCGTTTTTCACTTTTCCGAAAGGCAAATGGAGTAAATAAAAGGCCAATAAACGGAACATACCCGATATAGGCGTAAAATTCTTCTCGAGCGGGCAGGGCGCTGTATGCGTCCGGACGGTAGGTATCTTTGGATGTGTAATCCAGCCATATTTGCCATAATGTGTGTGAACCTTGCACATCGGTACCCTTGCTCATCCATGGCCAGAATTGAGCCATGGGAAGAAAATGAATGACGATCAATCCAAATGAAAAGACGCCTAATAAAGCCAAATTTATCAGCAACTGCTTATCCAGATTTATGAATGGTTTACTCTTTTTGAAAGATACAACCATCACAAAGCACAAAATTAGTATGACGAATATCATTAAAAACGGATAATAAGCGTTGCCGCAAAAATAAAGTAAGGCAAGTGAGAACCCGGTATAAACAAAATATTTCTTTTTTCGTTCTCTTATGTATAACAACAAATTACAAATGATCCAGGGAATCCAGGCAAAACCGAAAATGAATAGATATTCCCCTTGGAAAAAGCGCGCCGTAGGCTGGCCGGCGAAGGCATACATGAGTGCAATCCAAATACTGGGTAATTTTCCCATACCTAGTGTTTTTCCCAAGCGCCACATGCCAAGAGCAGCCAGGAAAAAGCTCAGAGCTAATCCGATTTTGAATCCATTCCTTACACCGAAGAGCAACGAAGGAATTGTGACCACCGGATTATAGATATGCAACATAGGATCACTGACGTACGGTAGTCCGGTGTGGATATAAGGATTCCATAAGGGAAACTGATGATAATCTTTGATGGCGTGGTAGAGCAGCCAATCGACCGATTGAAACAATTCACTCTCATTGCCTGGTAACTGCCGCGAAGTGCCAATATCCAAAATTCCAATGCAGTAGAAAAATACGGCAATGCCTATAACGGAAATTTCAAGCCAAACGCCTTGCCTTTCCAACCAATCGATGACAGCTATTCGTTCATTTCGTATCGCTGGTTGTAGTCCTTCTACTGCATCGACCACGGTGGGGGTATCGATAATCTCTGTTTCATATGGCTTTTTTCCACCCTTGGGGATAAATTTCAACCATTGACTTAACCATGATAAAACAGGTGAATAGGTGCCAAATAAAAATACACCATTCTGTTCCATCTCACTGCCATCCGAATGAACACGTATGGCTTTTTTCAACCAAATCATAAAAAAGAGATCAGCGATTAATGCGACGAAAACAATCGATGAAATGATGATTATCCATGAAGTAGTTGAAGACATAATCCCTAACGATACACCTGATTCAAAATCTTCTTTTTAATGGAGCCCTGTTTCCAATCGGGAAATGACCAGCCGTTGGATTTCACTGGTGCCTTCATATATCTCGGTGATTTTAGCATCCCGGAAATAGCGCTCGATGGGTAATTCCTTGCTGTAACCAATACCGGCATGAATTTGAACGGCGGTATGAGCAGCAAACATGGCTGTTTCAGAAGCGAATAATTTTGCCATGGAAGCTTCCAGGGTAAAGCGTTCACCGGTAGTTTTCGCTCGTTCCTTTGCTAAGGCAGCCTGATAGGTAAGCAAACGTGAGGCTTCGATGCGTGTTTTCATATCTGCTAATTTAAAGGAGATGCCTTGAAATTCTCCAATTTTATGACCAAACGCTTCACGTTCTATAGAGTAATTCAAGCTGGCTTCGTAAGCAGCTTCGGCAATTCCTAATGCCTGGGCAGCTATTCCGATACGACCAGCATCAAGAACAGTCATTGCAATTTTGAAGCCATCTCCCTCTTCGCTCAGACGGTTTTCTACCGGGGCTTGATAGTCTTCGAACAGGATTTCACTGGTAGCCGAGGCGCGAATGCCCAATTTGGGCTCTTTTTTACCGCGAATGAAGCCCGGCTTATCGGTTTCGACTATGAATGCGGTTATGCCGCGATGACCTTTCTCTGGCTCGGTCATGGCAAAAACCAAAATATAATCGGCAACTGGCGCACTGGTAACCCAGGATTTTCGTCCATTGAGCAGGTAATAATCTCCTTTCCGAATTGCCCGCATGCGCATTGTTCCCGCATCCGAGCCGGACATGGGTTCGGTGAGTGAATAGGCACCAATTGCTTTCCCCGATGCAACCGGTCGAAGGTATTTTTGCTTTTGGGCTTCACTGCCAAATTTCAATATACCAAAACAGAATAAGGAATTATTGACCGACATAATGGTTCCATGGGAAGCATCCACTTTACTGATTTCTTCCAATGCTAAAACATAAGCCAGGGTATCCATTCCGGCTCCCCCATAGGCTTCTGGCACTTCGATCCCCATGAACCCCATTTCGCCCATTTTTTTTATCGTATCGAAAGGGAAATCACCTGATTCATCGAAGTCCGCTGCGATAGGGGCAATTTCATTCCGGGCAAAATCGCCAGCCGTCTGGCGAATCATTTCGTGCTCTTCATCCAGATGGAAAATTAAATTTGCGGACATTTTTCTCCCTCACGTGAAATTAATTCTTAATTATTATAGCATGGTGCATATACATATTCTATCTTCCTGCAACCCCCCTTGCTTGACAGTATTGAAAAGTAAGTTATACTCGCGCCCAAACCTGATATTGCTTTTTCAGTCGCGTAGTTTACCCTAAACGTAGTGAACGTGCTCTTTCACAATGACAACACGCAAATGGGCAAGTGAATAGGTATTATTTAATAATAATGGATGAAATCGTAGTAACGGCTTTAGTCGTTATTTACCCAAAACAATGACTTAAGTCATTACTACAAAATCAAATGATTGATGAAATCGTAGTAACGACTTTAGTCGTTATTTACCCAAAACAATGACTAAAGTCATCACTCCAAAATCAAATGATTGATGAAATCGTAGTAACAGCTTTAGTCGTTATTTGCCCAAAACAATGACTAAAGTCATTATTACAAAATCAAAATTGAAAAATCACAGATAAATTTTACTTTAAATAATTCAAGAGAAGCATAACTACGATTAAGGGAACATTCTATGAATGAAGAAATTACACCGGGAATATTCGAACATCTCGTGCAATTAGGCGCTTTAGAATTGGACGATGAAGAGGCGCAATACTTACGCCATCAGCTCAACAATCAGCTAAAAGCCATTCATGAACTTGAAGCAATACCCGTGTCCGAAGACATTAATATCACATCACACGGAATTCCCTACACACCGAGGATCATGC
>JBDKUB010000419.1:0-1988 GCA_039679915.1 Anaerolineaceae bacterium | reverse complement strand
ATGAACTCAATTCCCCAGAATATGAAATTCCACCTGAATTGAAAAGTAATATTGCCATAACAACCATCGATAAGATATACAACTGGAGCCGCCGTTCTTCCGTGTGGCCGATGACGTTCGGTTTAGCCTGCTGCGCCATCGAAATGATTTGTATGGCAGCCAGCCGCTATGACATTGCCCGTTTTGGTATGGAAGTCATGCGCCCCAGTCCCCGTCAAGCGGATTTGATGTGGCTTGCCGGAACTATAACGAAGAAAATGCTGCCCGCAATAGTCCGTTTGTATAACCAAATGCCCGAACCCAAATATGTTGTAGCTATGGGTGCGTGTGCATGTGGAGGGGGTCCTTTCAAAGAAGGATACACGGTGGTCTCAGGGATTGATAATTATATTCCGGTGGATGTTTATATTCCGGGCTGCCCTCCTACTCCTCAAGCTATGTTGTACGGGTTGATTGCTCTTCAAAAGAAGATAGACAAGCAAAGCATTCGAAATGTTCGCTGGTATCAAAAAGGTGCGGTGGAGACGATACCGGTGCCTATATTAGGGCCTGATCTCATCGACACTCGTGAGATTGATTTGATCAAAAAATATACTCAGGAAAAGCTTGCTCAAAACGCGGGCGATCAAACCCCGGATGAACAAGCCGGATAACAGGGAGAATGCCATGAATGATCAGCTTATGACCAATACAGATAGCCTTATGACGCATTTTCCAGGGGCGGTAGTCAAGGATGAACGCCCGGGGTATAAAGGATATCTTGTCGCAGCCAATAAACTTCCAGAAGTAGCGCTTTTTTTGCGCGATCAAATGGGATATGATTACCTCTCTAATGTCACCGGGGTCGACTACCATCCTGAAGACAGAATGGAAGCCGTATATCATTTTTTCCGTTCGACAGGTGGATCGGACCTTGAATTGAAAGTTCAACTACCCAGAGAAAACCCGGTTGTCCCTTCGCTGGTGAGTGTCTATCCTGGCGCTGAACTTCAAGAACGAGAAGCATACGATTTGTTAGGGATACAATACGAAGGTCATCCTGATCTTCGGCGGGTGCTTTTATGGGACGGGTTCATAGGTCACCCGTTGCGCAAAGATTGGCATGAGCCATATTATGAAGAGGATGCAAAGCCTTTTAAATCACGCTGGCCGGAAGGGCGTGCTATTCGTGTAGAAGAGAAAAATGTATTCAAGAAGAATGTCGATTATCCAGCCGGATTTGATCCCGAGACATTTACTCCTGAAGGGGATGCTTCACTCTACGCTTGTCTTGAAAAATTAAGAAAACCGGTTTCTGAATCGGGCATAAAAGCGGAGCATATCATCATTAACTTAGGACCTCAACATCCATCGACGCATGGTGTATTTCGTATGGCGGCGATGGTAGAAGGGGAAACGATTATTGGGTTGAAGCCGGCGATGGGATACCTGCATCGCAATCATGAAAAAATTTGCGAGAGAAATACCTACCTGATGAATATGCCGTACACAGAGCGGATGGATTATCTTTCGCCCATGAGTAATAACTTCGGTTATGCCATAACCGTTGAGAAATTGATGGGCATACAACCCACCGAAAGAGCTGAATATCTACGCGTTATCATGGCAGAGTTTACCCGTATCGGCAATCATCTGTTCTTAATTGGTTCGATGCTTAATGACCTGGGGGCGTATTTTACTCCTATGCTTTATGCATTGGAAGAAAGAGAATTGATATTGGATATGTTCGAAGCGGTGACCGGCTCACGCATGATGTGTAATTATTTCCGTTTTGGGGGTGTAGCCAGGGATTTACCGGAAGGACAACTGCAAAAAATCAAGGATCTGGCATTCGAACGGCTGCCACGAAAAATTGATGAGTTGGACCGCTTTCTCACTAAAAGTGAGATTATCCGAGGCAGATGTGTTGGCGTGGGTGTTATGACACCCGAGCAAGCTATTGCTTTTTCCACTTGCGGACCGATGCTCAGAGGTTCCGGCGTTCCTTA
>JBDKUB010000312.1:0-5320 GCA_039679915.1 Anaerolineaceae bacterium | reverse complement strand
GGAAGGATTTGCGGATTAGCTGCCATAGCTTGAATAAGGCGATCGCTGACCAATCCCGGATAGGCATATAAAGTGCGCCACCAGCGAATTTGCGGAGCTGCCTTTACAAGTTTCTCCAATAATTGAGCTAAACAATCTTTCATGCCAAGATCGTGACCATAATCGGTGGTATCTTGGGAAATCAGCACGATTTCTTTAATACCCTGGTCTTGCAGAAAGCGAGCTTCTTCCAGTAAAGTCGGTAATGGGCGGCTGATTGCTGTGCCTTTGATGAGGGGAATGGCACAAAAAGCGCAGGGGTGGCGGCAGCCATCACCGATTTTTAGATAGGCGCTGCCGCCCTGAATGGTGGCACCTACAGCACCAGGCTCATCCTTACCGACTGTGGGCACAGCAGGTACATGGTAGAACGGTTTTGGTGTTTCCTGACGACGCAATTTTTCCACCACCTCCACGATATCCATCCAGCGGCGAGTACCCAGAATACCGTCAATGGCGGGAATACGTTGCACTACTTCCTGCCCAAACCGCTGGGTGAGGCAGCCATCAGCGATTAAAAGCTGATTTTTGCGCTTTCCTTGTGCCAGTTCTGCCAGCACTTCGTACGACTCCTGCCTGGCTGGGGCTATGAAGCCGCAAGTATTTACCAACAACACCCCGGCTTCCTGCGCTGAGTCCACCAGACGGTAGCCAGCTTTGATTAGTAATTGTGCCATGCCATCGGAATCGACCGTATTTTTTGCACAACCTAGTGAAACAAGGAATACCGATTTATTGACCATAGAATTAATATATGATTCTTAGAGCTGCGGTGTTGGGCTGGGGGAAGGCGTGGTAGGCGAGGTTGGGCTCGGTTTGAGGGTATGTGTAGGGCTGGGAGTGATGCTGGGGGTGGGCGCCAAAATACCCTCTACGGTGTAAATCTGATCGATGGCCTGACCAAATGCGCCTAACGTGCCCATATCTTTTTGGTTATATAAAACCTGCAGGGCAGCGCCATTGCCGGTGATTATTTCTACTTGTTTCTCGCCGCTAAATTGGTAAGCGGTACCGGGCAGAACCCGCCCATCGAATTCGACTTTGCCATCCACCAGGACACGCATCCACGCCCGTTGGCGCACGTTTATGTTGAGCTGCACCAATCCAAGAATGGCAGTCGCCTGGGTTTCAAGGGTGGTAGTAATCGTCGGTTGATTCACTAGCGCCGCTAATGCTACAGGTTGGGCGGGTGTGGAGGTAATCGTTGGGGGAATTTCGCTGGGTGTTTGCGGTGCTAAAAGCACGTCAGCGATGGAAGGAGCTGTGGGGGTAATCTCTTCCTCAGCTTGCATAGCGAAAATCTGGTTTATCCCCCAAATAACAAACCCAATCAAAAATACAACCACGGTAATTGTGATGAATAATTCACCGGTAAACCAACGCTGCAACCCAAATGGCAGGCGAATGCCGGATGGTAAGAATGGCTTACGAGTCGGTTTTGCGGTTTGCCGTACGGAAAGACGCGCCTGAAGCGCCTCAGCATAGCGCAGCAAAAGCGCTTCTGCATCCAAGCCAAGAAATGTGGCATAGTTATTGAGCATACCGCGTGCTTGGACTGGGGAAGGCAACGAGTCGAAATCGCCGGTTTCCATGCGTTGCAATTGATGTAAGCGAAGGCGGGTATGCCGTTCGACATCCTCAAGGGACAACCCCAAAAGTTCTCTTTGGCGTTGTAACCGGTGACCGATCTCCTTGAAAATCGCATCCACTTCGGAGGGGGCTGCACTCACAACATTAGTTGGAGAAACCGGTTTATTGAGGACCGCCTCTGGTTTTTCATTATCGGGGGAGGTCTCCAAAGCAGCAAGGAGTGATTCTGGGTTCAAACCCAAAAAGGAGGCATAAGCCCGTAAAAATCCCCGTGCTTGCGTCCTGGAGGGCAAGGCATCGAAATCGTCGCTCTCCAGGGCGCGTAAATAAGCCACCCGCATATAAGTTGCCTGAGAGGCATCTTCTAGGCTGAGTGAGCGTTTTTCCCGAGCTTGCCGGAGAATTTCACCGATTGAACCGTTCATTTCTTTTTAGGATGAGCTGGCGGTAAACCATAAAGGGCGGGTATTTCCTATTGGGTAGAAATTCCCGCCCCACAAATAATGGGGTCGATGAGCGTGATGGAAAAGCGAACCCGGCATTCCGCCACGCAATCCCCGCTTAGCTTTGTTCGGCAGCCACTTCCGCGTCTGGTTCGTTAGAGGGTTCAGGTTCGGCGATCTGTTCTGCTTCAGGTTGCGCTTCCGAGGGTATTTCCACTGCTTCACCTTCGCGGTGGACGATCACCAAAATTGTCGGGATTAAGTCGAGGGTGAGGCGGACACGCACTTTATGCTCACCCAATACTCGGATTGGCTGCATATCCAGTTGACGGCGGTCTGCTTCGTATCCGATTTTTTCTTGAATAGATGATGCAACCATCTGGGGCGTGATCGACCCATAGAGTTTACCGGTCTCTCCTGCTTTTGCCGCGAAGGTCAACACCATATTTTCTAGTTGTTCTGAAACACCGCTTAACTCTTGATTGAGTTGGTTGCGAGTAACGGCTGCACTTGAGCGGATTTTTTCCGTTTGCTTCAATGCCCCGGGGGTTGCCAAAACCGCCAAACCCTGGGGTAGCAAATAATTGCGACCATAACCATCGGCGACTTTTTTGACATCGCCAGCTCTGCCAAGCTTATATACATCCTTTAGTAAGAGTACTTTCACGATTATCAAGCCCTTTCAAAGATAAGATCTGCGGAACGCAGGCCCAGGCGAAGGGTACTACGCGGCGGGCGAAGGGATTTTACCAGAAGGATACTCGCTAGTCTAGGGAAAATTATGGATTGCTATTATTATTTCGCTTCGAGCACCTCTAAGATAGTCATCCGCGTAACGAGTATAATAAATTCATGCCGACAAGGGAGCGTTCTTTTAGGGTCGAAGCTATTGTTCTGCGTCACAGCGATTGGGGAGAAGCAGACCGCTTGCTGAGCCTGTACACCCTGTCGATGGGTAAGGTGCGTGCCATTGCCAAAGGGGTGCGAAAACTGCAATCGCGTAAAGCCGGCCACCTGGAACCCTTTACGCGGGCTAACCTGCTGCTGGCGCGTGGCAGGGATATGTTCATCGTCACGCAGGCAGAAACACTCGACTCGTACCAAGCAGTGCGTGCATCCCTTGAACGCCTGGGATATGCCACCTACATCGTTGAATTGTTAGACCAATTTACCTACGAAGAAGGGGAGAACCGGGCTCTCTACCGTTTGCTGGCAGACACCATGGCACATCTGGGCTCTTTTTCCAATCCCGCCTTGGTAGTGCGGTATTATGAAGTGCGTCTTTTAGATTTGCTTGGTTTCCGTCCGCAATTGTTTCAGTGTGTGGGCTGTCAAGCCAATATTCAACCCGAAGATCAATATTTTTCCTTTGAACTGGGGGGTGTTCTATGCCCTCGCTGCGGAACCAATGTACCCGCCTCTCAACCTGTCTCGATGAATGCACTCAAGTATTTGCGTCATTTTCAAAGGAGCTCCTTTCAAGAAGCTGCCCGCGCAAACCTGACGCCGGTCGTTAACCGGGAGATGGAAATGTTGATGGAACACTACCTGACTTACCATTTGGAACGCGGTTTGAAATCGCCAGCCATTATCCGTCGGTTGAGGAGTACACCACAAGGAAAACCTTAATCAACCGATATTGTTTATTTCAAAGAACGCAATCGTTGTATTATTGGATTTTCTCTCAAGGCTCTTCTATTAATTGCTGCATTGCTTGGGAAAATTCCTGGATGGAGAATGGTTTTTGCAGCCAATGAACCCGTCCGATTTCCAATAATGATTGATTTTCACCTTCCATGGGATGACCGGTAATGAATAGAAATTTATATGGCGGGGTTTTATCCTCAAGACGATGGTAAAGTTCCAAGCCGCCCATTACCGGCATGACCATATCGCTGATGATATATTTGATATGATCTGCCTGGCTATTCAATAATTGCAAAGCTTCCTTGCCATTAGTAGCAGTAATTGGATGAAAATCCAGAGTTCTCAACACCGTTTGCAATGCCTGGCACGCGGTAGGGTCGTCTTCAACCAGGAGCACTTTTTCACCTTTACCCAACTCATGCGTGGAAGTAATCTGCTTCGGCACGTCCTTTTCTTCATTGGCGATCAAAGCCGGCAAATAGACGGTAAATTTCGATCCCTTACCCAATTGGCTATGGACTTCGATGGTGCCGCCGTGTTGTTTAATGATTCCATATACCTGCGCCAATCCCAAACCGGTGCCTTGCCCAATCGGTTTGGTGGTAAAGAATGGCTCGAATAAATGAGGTAGATCTTCGGCAGGAATGCCCTGGCCGGTGTCGGTGATTAGCACCCTTATCCAATCACCAGGATAAAGATCGACAAGTGGCGGGATGTCATTCGGTTCGATGTGCAAACGATCGATGTTGAACCGAAGTTCTCCACCGTTTTGCATAGCATCGCGAGCATTTAAGGCTAGATTGATGAAAACCTGTTGAAGACGAGCAGGGTCTGCTTTGATCAAATACTCCCCTGGCTCAAAATTTAGTTGCACATGAATATTCTCGGGCAAAACTCTGTCGAATAGTTTCTCTAACTCTTTGATGTAGGGCAACAAATCCAGTGTGTTTTGTTCCATGATCGAACGGCGACTAAAATCCAATATTTGACGGATTAAACTGGTGGCGCGTTGAATTTGTTTTTGGATTATGACAAGGCGTTCTTGACCACCTTGTGAGAGATGCGTTTCCATCATCAGTAGATCAGTGTATACCACAATAGCTGCCATGATATTGTTGAAATCGTGGGCAATGCCTGCTGCCAACTGGCCAACGGTCGCCAAACGTTCTTGCATCTGAATTCGTTTTTGGTTCTCACGCTCTAGCGTAACATCGCGGGCGACCAACACCCATTGTCCTTTTTGCCGGGTGGTCTCCAGTGATTGGGCAACGACTTCAAAAATTCTCGAAATTGAGGGTTGGGGTTGTATTTCAATCCAATGCCCCTATTTTGATAATAATTCATCTATCGAAGTTGCTCCTAGAGAAGGAAGGAAACTGCCGATTTCACATGAAACTGCCAATACTTCCAGGTAGCTGCGCGCGACTGGATTCGCTAGCATGATGCGCTGTTCATGATCGAGGCGGATGACTCCCTCAGGAACAGTATCGATGATTTGCTGCACCAGACGAGCTTGTCCGCGGGTGTGTTCCAGCAATTCCAGACGTTCCACTGAACTACCCAATCGCCTGCCTACGGCTTCTACCAGGGCTGCCTCTTCT
>JBDKUB010000500.1:0-1696 GCA_039679915.1 Anaerolineaceae bacterium | reverse complement strand
GAAGCACACCGCCAAGAATAATGACCTCGAATTTGACTTCGCCTAAATCCACTGCGGCTTGAATATTATTAGTAATTATGGTTACATCGGCGTCTTTACGTATTTGGTGGATCAATTGGGTGGTGGTCGACCCGCTGTTGATAAAGATAATATCCCCGTTGTTGATCAATTCAGCCGCGGCTTTTCCTATGCTGCGTTTTTCGTCGATGTTGCGCCCGGCGCGTTGTAAATATTCAGGTTCAAAGCGGACGCGTTCGCTGAGAATAGCACCGCCGTGCGTGCGCTCTAGTAATCCCTCGTTTTCGAGCCACTCCAAATCCCGTCGAACCGTAGCTTCGGATACTTCTAATAGCTCGCTTAATTTCGAACTGGGTACGATTTTATGCAGCGTTAAATATTCCTGAATACGGTCGCGTCTTTGTGCGGGAATAAGAACTTTACTCATTCGATAATCCCCAATACCTTACCTGTAATTGAATCTTTGACGGAAATTGAGCGAATTTTCTCTCATTATATCGAATTCTGGAGAAAATTGCAAGATTTTGTATTTTCCGATATAATTGAATTGTTCATTACTTTTCCGTAATCTGTTAGTCGATGCAAGATCCTTGCATGGCTAATTGTAAAGCCAGTAGTTTCCCAATTCAACCTATAGGAGAATCATATGACAGATGGTCCGATTGGTATGGGGGAGCAAAGTCCAGAAGAACGTGAAAAGTTCGAAAAAGAATTGAAGCGGATAATTGAAGCCAGTTCTCGGGCTGGCATTCTGCTAAGAGTCATTGGATCGCTAGCTTTCCAAATTCACTGCCCCAAATTTGGTTACCTGCAACAAAAAATGGGGAGAGCTTATACGGATATTGATTTTGCCGGATATCGTAATCAATCCAAAGAAATTAAAGTGCTCATGGCAGGCTTGGGTTACCTTGAAGAAAAAGAAATATATATCGTCAGTGAAGGCTACCGTTCGATTTTTAACTCACCCAAAAATGGGCTGCATGTGGACGTGTTTTACGACAAACTCGATTTTTGTCATGTGATCAATTGGGAAGGAAGATTGGAAATCGATTCGCCTACCATCCCTTTATCAGAAATGTTGATGGAAAAGATGCAGATCGTAAAAATCAATGAAAAAGATGTCATTGATACGATCATGCTCTTGTTGGAGCATAAATTAGGCGATGTGGACAATGAAACCATCAATATCGGTCGCATTGCTCAATTATGTGGCAAAGACTGGGGGTTATGGCGAACGATTACGATGAATTTAACTAAAGTAAAAGATATTGCTTTAGGATATCCTCAATTATCCGACGAACAAAAAAATATTATCGTTGCACAAGTGGATAGTGCATTAGCGCGCATTGAGAAAGAACCTAAAGCGATGGCATGGCGAATGCGTGATCGGGTGGGGATCGCGTCAAATGGTATAAAGAAGTTGATGAAGTGGCGTAAATTACTGGAGAGAAGGAGAAAAAACGATGGCAAAACTGGTGCGCGATTATATGCATCCTGGCGTGATTACTTGTCAACCCGATGCTTCGTTGGGGCAAGCAGCGGTGATGTTGGTTCAACATCAAATTCATTCATTGGCTGTTGTCGATCGAGATGGGCGTCCGATAGGTCTTCTGACCGATTTTGATTTATTAGCCGGCGAGTGGTTGTCGGCAGATAAAGAGAGTTTGGAAGTAATGCG
>JBDKUB010000037.1:0-4535 GCA_039679915.1 Anaerolineaceae bacterium | reverse complement strand
ACCTGGGCATATGCAGCCAACCATCCCCGCACGCCGGTATCCGAGGCTTTCCGTTCGCTTTATGTACGTCTGCAATTGGCAGCTAAAACACCGCCTAAACTAATCCTCTTAGCCAGCCCGGAAGCTGCCGAAGGTAAAACCACCGTCGCCGGGAACCTGGCTTTAGTTATTGCTCAAGCGGGTGAAAAGGTGGCTTTAGTGGAAGCAGATCTGCACCGAACCGAAAATAATCTATTTATGGATGCGCCAAATACCCCAGGGTTAAGCGAGGTGATATCGGGTAAGAAAGATGTTTTCGATGTATTGACCACCTGGAAAGACGAAAGGATAGTCCTATTGCCAGCAGGAAATGCTATGGAAGGGGTGCCGGGTAACATCAATCCCCATATCATGACCAGCCTATTCGAATCACTTGAGACGACGGTCGATAAGATTATCATCGATGGTCCTCCCTTTTTTATGGCAGATGCCATCACGTTAGCCCCCTTGGTAGATGCGGTGATCATCGTAATTCGCTCGGGTCATACCCGGGAAGATGTGGCCAGGGCAATGTTGGAACAACTTCAAATGGTCGAAGCCCCAGTCTTGGGTGTTGTATTCAACCGAATTCCTCATAAAGCCGCGGTTTCTTTTGGTGGATATCATGTTTATTCACCACGATATGCCCATGAAGAAAAATCCAAGAAGGCGGCAAATAAGAACGAAGAAGAAGTAATCGAGGCAATACGCTGGGTGGGAAACGCTTCAGAAAAAACTGAAAAGTAGACTAACCATAGTGCAGCCTCAATTGGTCTGCTGAAAAATTGTTCTTGGAAATAAAATCAGCGCACCACGCCCTTAGCGCCTGTTAAATTTGCACCGGTCAGATCCGCTCCAAACAGATTGGCATCGGTAAGATTGGCATTGCTCAGGTCGGCGCCTTTAAGGTTCGAACCCTTGAGTGAGGCTTCTTTTAGGTTTACATTGACTAATATTGTTCGCTCCAGCTTGGCATCTTCGATATGTGCGCCCCGCATATAAGCATAGCTGAGATTTGCCTCGGAAAGATTGGCGAGAATCAGGTCTGCCCCCGAAAAATTCAACCCACTCAAATCTAATCCGGAAAGGTCCACCCCCGACAGACGGGCATTGGTGGCGGTCGCTAATATCATGATTACTTCTTTTCTGGTGAGGTCAGCCATATTTTCTCCATTTTCTATAATCGATACTTGTCATGCCGGGCTGATGAAAGCCCGCTTTTTTAAATGAAAAGTCAAACCTGGTTCTATGATTCTATAATTTTTTCATTTCCTAACCTCACCCCGTCCCACTCCGCTAGCGAGGAGGAATTGAGGAAGAGGTCAAATGAATCGAAAAAATCCCAAATTAAGAATCCTGCTTGATAGCGTAATCGTTTCCTCATTTATATTATTCTTTTGAAACGCCATAAACTTAATCTCTATAATTTATGATTATAAAGGATTATTCTAAAAGCAATATCGATCCGCAATAAAAATACAAGCCGTTGTGTAAAAAATAACTGTGCAACTTTCATGCAATTCTCACAATAATTGATTAAAATATCCCTATGAAAATACAAAGACAAATCTTGTGTGTTTTGAGTCTCATCACCTTGGCAGCTTGTAATCCGGTGTCGACGCCTGAGCCAGTACTGCAAGCCTCACCCTCACCGCTGCCTGCTAATACAAGCACCGCCATCCCAACTTCGACCCCTGAACCTGTTCCCGAAGCCGTGCTGATGGTCGGGCAAACCCTGGCACAGCAACTACACCTTGATTCATCGCAGGTCGTCATCACCAGCCTGGAAAAATACACCTGGAAAGATGATTGCCTCGAGCTGGCTTTAGAAGGCGCTACATGCACAAAAAAGCAAATCCCGGGCTATAAAGTGGTCTTCCAAGTCAACGATGAACAATATACTTATCACATGAACGAATCGGGGGATATATTGAAACTGGCATCGGCGCCTGTGCCACAGGTGGGCAACCCGATTATCGCCTGGCAATTCACCGAGGATTATTGTCAGGCAGTATTGATTGGCGACCAGGGAGTAGCTTTTGGGGAATGCAATGCCCCGATGATTACCACCAGTCTGGAGTCAGAAATGCGCCAGGCTGATCTGGAATACTTCAACGAGTCCTTTTTCCCTTTTCAGGCAGATACACCAGCCGGAAAACTGGTATTTACCGGGAATGGCACACAAAAACCGACTTTGTCTGAGAAACGCATGGTGGCAGAGTGGGCACGGTTGGTCTATATCGAAGCCTTATCTGGGCGCAGCGGTGCAGCATATGGACTGGCATTTGCCTGGCATCGCGAGGGCGGGATAGCCGGTTTTTGCGACGATTTGAGCGTCTATCTCACCGGTGAGGTTTACGCGACATCCTGTAAAAGCGGTGAACCGAGTGGATTAGGGCGTTCGCGCTTGGACGCTGCCCAGCTCGCTCAGGTATACGATTGGGTAGATAACCTGGATGCGTTTGAGGTGACCCTCTCTGATGGAGAGGGGGTAACGGATTCCATGACCATTTACCTGGCTTTTTCTGGAACCGGCAGCGATCAACCAAGCGATGAAATCAAGCAGGTGATTGTTAATTTCGCATCGGAATTGTATGCCGGCTTTTCACCTGCCACGGTCAGTACCGACATCGAATTGGCACGCCGGGCATTGATGCTCTTCTTTCAATATCTTCACGATGGAAATTACGAGAAGGCTGCCGATTATTATGGCGGCAGTTACGAACAGTTAAGCCAAATGAACCCCGATATTTCCTCCCAAGATGGGATTGCCTTACTGGAAAATGGCTGCACCATCAATGGCTTTCAATGCAAATTGGTGAGGGAGGTGATTACTGAGGAACAAATATCCGCGGAAGAATTCAAATTTACGGTCGAATTCAAGAACGACGATGACAGCTTGTTTACTCTGGGTCCTTGCTGCGGCGCCTCACCCACGGAGCAGCCTCCGAAATCGCAATTCGAATATACGGTGATAAAAGACGGAGAAAATTTCCTGGTACAAGAACTTCCTCAATATGTGCCTTGATGATTTAGCATGATCTAGCATAAAAACATATCTTCAAATAATAAAAGGGTTGCCATTAAACAATTCTGGCAACCCTTTTTTATTGGCTATAAAATAAAAAAAATTTATTTTCCGGTGCGCACTTTATTTTGCAGTGTGCGGGAAAAGATTTGTTCCATCTCGTTGCTGCTGCTTTGAGGTTTACGCTTGCCTTTTCCTTTGGGAATAATGATCTTGGTGTTCGAACGTTCCATCGCTTGACGCATCGCCAGCTCCATGGCGGTTGGGACCGGCGGCTCTTTTTCACCTTCTTCAGCAGGAGCCTCTTTCTCTTTTTCCTTTGCTTGCCGGGTTGGCTTGACTTCTTTCACCGGCTTTTCTTCGAGGGCTTTCATGCTTAGTTTGATTTGTTTTTTGCGGCGGTTGACTTCCAGAACCTGCACTTCCACATCATCCCCTTCTTTGACCACATCGCCCGGTGTTTTGATATATTCATGGGTCATTTCACTGATATGCACCAAGCCGGGCCGTTCAGCTCCGATTTCGATGAAAGCACCAAATTTTTCCAATCGGGTTACTTTTCCTTTGACCACCATCCCTTTAGTAAGCTCACGCCATTCCAGGGCTAACGGTTCGATCATGGTTAGATCGATTCGGTTTTTCTTGGGGTCGACCCGTTTGACCCAGACATCTACCGTTTGGCCAACTTTTACCACATCTTCGACGCGATTGGTATGTTCTTGCTGTAATTGGGAGATATGCACGACGCCCGGTGTGTCCAGTCCAATATCGACGATGGCGCCGGCAATGGTAGTTTTTATTACAGTACCTGTAAATTTAGTTTTTCGCTTGATTTCGGATAGGGACCCAGGCTTTGCGCTTTCAGGGGCTTCAATCACATTCGTATCCATAGCGCTATTCTCCAAAAAATGAGATATACATCCAGCCGCACATAGGGCGGTTATTGTATTTTTCAAAGGGTAATTTTTGCTACCCGCGAAATTTGATTATACCCGCTCAAAAGTGAAATGTCAAAGCGAATCGCCAATTTCACTTTTTGAATTTCACTGACAAGTGATTCCCATTGGGTTCTATACAGCTATGTAATCAATACTATATTTTGATTTTCTTGATTTATTTGACCCCACCCTCAATGGGGCTGTCCAAAAAGTCATATATGTCATGTCGAGCGAAGCGAGACATCTTAACATAAATATGAAAAGACCTCTCGCTTCGCTCGAGGTGACAGCCTTCTTTTAGGACAATCCCACAGGGTGGTGTTGAGAAACGAAAGAAAAAATTAAAATCATGGAAGAGGCAGCCATTATTACAAAAACAGACCACTTTTGCTCTTCGAAAGATGGCTTCGTCGCAAAGGACCCTCCTCGCCATGACGGGCGAACCTCGTCATTGCGAGTAACCGAAGGTTACGAAGCAATCTTTACGCAATTGTAGATGCTAGATTATATATAAAGCCATCTGGCGCTCTTCGAAAGATGGCTTCGTTGCA
>JBDKUB010000138.1:0-3879 GCA_039679915.1 Anaerolineaceae bacterium | reverse complement strand
CTGGGTGATTCAGGGATTGCTCCAAATACAGGAATATTTCTTCGTTCGAGATAAGGTGTTGCGATTTTTTTTACGAATTCACAGGCATCTTGTGGTACTCGGTTAACGATGACACCATATAAAGAATCCCCCAGATGAGCATGCGCAGATAAGATATCATCTAGCAGATGGATTTCATCGTGATACTTGGTTAGTACAAGAATCCGGCAGTTTAATTGCTGTGCAAATGCCAGGCAGTTTACTCCAAATGTAAAACCCTCTCGGAGTGTATTGCTACCTTCGATTATTAGAACATCTTTATTTTCACTTAGACTGTTATATGAAGCTATGGATAGTTCTAATAAATTTTGCGGATTTTCTTTACTTAGATATTCGGTTAAGAACGCTGAAGTAACGACAATAGGAGAAAGCGTCCAGGGATCTTCAGTTAATTTTAAAGCTTCTTTTACAAAAGCAGCATCTTCATCTCCGTAGTATTTTCCCATTCTCCAAGGATTTAAGCACATTGGTTTCATATAGCCGACCTTTTTCATTTGCGCCTGAAATTGTTTGGCTATTACTAAACATGTGGCGGTTTTTCCGGAGTGTTCCACTATGGAAGTGACATATATAGATTTCATCATACATCTCCTAAAAGAAAATAAATGATTCATTCATCATTTTTACTATAATTATTTACTTTCTTGGGCTAAGATAAGCCGCATATCCAAAGCTATAGCTCCTTGACCTTGTGGGTATACCATCAAGGGATTGATGTCCATTTCATTGATTTCGGGAAAATCTTGCACCATTTGATTTACCCTAAGTAAAGCATCGATGAGCGATTCTTTGTCAAGGGGGGGCATACCCCGCACGCCATCTAACAGTGAATGGGCGCGTATTTCCCCAATCATTTGTTCCGCATCATGAATTGAAAGGGGTGCAATGCGATAAGCGACATCCTTAAGCGTTTCGACAAATATACCGCCTAATCCAAATGTGATTAATGGTCCAAATTGAGGGTCTCGGTTCATGCCAATTAGCATCTCTAAGCCACCTGTTGGAACCATTTGCTGCACTAAGCATCCCCAAATATGAGCTCCGGGCACATACCGTTGTGCTCGATACACGATCAGTTCGAACGCATCCCGAACATCTTCAGTGTTTTGAAGGTTGATTTTCACACCTCCAATATCCGTTTTATGAAGAATTTCCGGTGAGGCAATTTTTAGTACGACTGGATAGCCGATTCTATTCGCAATATCTACCGCCTGCTCAGGAGATTCGGCAATTTCGGACTTTGGAATGGATAATCCGTAAGCGTTCAATATCTCTCGCGATTCTGCATCTCCAATGGAAACTCTGCCCTCACGATGTACATTATCAATAATATTTCGTACCGCATTTCGATTTACAGCATAGCTGGCATACTCGGGTTCCGGACGTTCTTTATATAATCGGTATGTTGCCATAGCATGGAATGCCCTGGCAGCTCTTTCGGGGAAAGGATAATTGGGAATGCCGTTATTAGATAGAATTTCGATCCCGGATTTTACCTTGGCGTCCCCCATAAAACAGGCTAATATTGGTTTTCCGTAACGCTCATTGAAATCGCATATAGCTTGCGCGGTCGATTCGATCTCAGTCATTGCCTGAGGTGTGAGCAAGATCATCAAACCATCAACTTGAGGGTCTGAAATTACCTTTTCAAGTGCAAATCGGTATCGGTCTGACCGGGCATCGCCGAGTACATCTACAGGATTGGCAGCACTAGCTGCATCTGGTAAATATTGCTCCAATGCCTGTATCGTAGGTGTTTGAAGGCGGGCAATGCTCAAACCGGCTCGTTCCAAAGCGTCAGTTGCTAGAATTCCAGGTCCACCGGCATTGGTAATAATAGCAATATTGTTTCCTTTTAGAGGGGGTTGGTAACCAATCGCTAATGCCATATCGAAGAGGGCTTCCATAGAATCGGCTCGCAGGATACCGGCTTGATGAAAAGCTGCCTGATAGGCTTGTTCGGAGCCGGCAAGTGAACCGGTATGCGAAGATACGGCTCTAGAACCTGATTGAGTAACGCCGGATTTAATGGCGATTACAGGTTTATGGCGAGAAATATTATGCGACACCTTGATGAATTCATGCCCATTGGGTATTCCTTCACTATAGATCATGATTACCCGAGTATGAGGATCGTTTTCCCAGGCTAATAACAAATCGATCTCATTTACATCAGCTTTGTTACCCAGGCTGACAAATTTGGATAGACCTAACCGCCCCCCTAGGGCAATATCCAGAACCGCGGGTCCTAAGGCACCAGATTGAGACATGAAAGCCATTGGACCTGAAGGGGGCATTCCTGCGGCAAAAGAAGCGTTTATGGGTGTGAATGTATCGATGACACCCAAACAATTCGGACCTATCAAGCGCATATGGTATTCCTGCGCAATCACCATCAGCTCTTGTTCTCTTTCTAATCCTTCCATGCCGGCTTCTCTGAATCCTGCGCTGATGATAATAGCTGCCGGTATTTTCTTTTTGCCACACTCTCTTAATGCATTGGGAACCAATGGATAAGGAATGACCAAAATAGCTAAATCAATAGTGTCTGGAACATTAATTACCGAGGGATAGACCCGGCGACCGAGGATAACTCCCCCCTTTTTATTAATGGGATAGATCGCTTGTGGATATGGAAATTTCCCATCCACAAGGTTCTTGACAACCAAATACCCCAATTTTTCGGGATTGGTAGACGCACCAATGACAGCTACCGATCTTGGCTCGAAGAAAAAATTCAAGTTTCTGTCCATTGGAGATCCTCGATCCGTCCATCCTATGGTTGGATGGTTATCATGACTATGGTGCGGTTATCCAATGGATTGATACTCAACGTGATACTGACGGATCTATTTGGTTTTTCATAGGTTAGAACAGCAGAATTTGAATTTTCGACCCATCCTTGTTCGACTTTATTCCAGCCGTTTTTGGGCGTTTCGTCTATATAGAACGTTAAAACGTTTTGGAATTCCATGGATGTGAAATAGGATACTAATTCTTGGGAAACATATAAATTTTCCTTATCGCCGGGAACTAAAGGAATATCCGGAGGTGGGTTGTTGTTATTTTCACTCATTTTGGTCACATAAGCCTGATAGGTTTGCAAAATCCCAGGCCCGTTCTCAGTTGAAAATGCCTGTAAAGTCTCTAAAGCACCTGGAGCTTCTGATGTCAAATATGCTTGAGCTGTTTCGATGTAATTCTCATCGAACACTTCTGTTGCCATAGCTTTTGCAGTAGCCACAATTTCATTATCACTCATTTGCGTGGTAAAGGCTTTCGCCGTCCCAATTAATTCCTGACCTGATTCGACTTTTGTTGCCATATATTCTGCCGTATTTTTTGTTTCACTGAACTTACTGCCAAGATTAGAAACGAAATTACAGGATAAGCTTAAGGTTGCTGTAATCAATAAGATAAACGGAAATATAAGAACTTGTTTTTTCATCACTGATTTGCCTACGATTTAGATTATATCCAGAACGCCAGTGCTTTTCTAGCTGGATGTAACTGATATGTTTCTTATAATCATATTTCATCATCCCGTTATTTCGAAGGTGAAAATTGAAGCAATCTTTTGATGAGCAGATGATTTCAGGGTTGTCCTAAAAGAAGGTTGTCATCCTGAGCGGAGCAAAGGAGTCTTTTTATTACTGATCTTAATTTTTCCGCTTCGTCCAACATGACATTAATGACTTTTAGGACAGCCCTTTGCAATGACAATCGGCTACATATTTGCCAACATATTCTTATTGTATTTCATCCAAATTTCCTGATATATTCCTCTGCTTTATCGACGAGCTCTCGATTTCCAATGAAAAGAGGTGTTCGTTGATGTAA
>JBDKUB010000503.1:0-3264 GCA_039679915.1 Anaerolineaceae bacterium | reverse complement strand
AGAGCAAGATTGCTTTGAGACTATCCTAAAAAAGGTTGTCACCTCGAGCGACCCGAGAGGTTTTTTTATTTAGATATATCGCTTTGCTCGACATGACATTTATGCCTTTTTAGACATCTCCTAATACGACATCATTATGTGGTAGTGATGACTTTAGTCATCATATAAAAAACGACTAAAGTCGTTACTACGTCAAAATACGACTAAAGTTGTTACTACGTCAAAATACGACTAAAGTCGTTACTACGATTTCATATTCTTTTATATTGATCCACTCACAGATTGCTTAGACTTTCAACTACCTCTTGCTTCCTCGCTACATTTTCCCCCTATGAGGGATTGTAATAGGGGAAATGTTGACTATTGTTTTACATCCCTGTTTCACCGTTATCGGTCGAAGGTGGTAATTCATTTTGGAGTATCCCCAATTCACCGAGTTCGCGATACGTCAAAGTCCATGCGGAAGAGATATACGTTTCTTCCAAACCCCTCAGGAAAAGCATAGGAAGGGAAAGGATAATCAAAAGCAATGCCCCGCCTACGATCGCCGCGATAATCCAACCGTCAAAAGCACTCATATTATTGAGAAAATACAAAATTCCGCCTGTACCACCCCCAATCAACAATCCGATTGTCATCAAGAATAAACCTAGCGGCATAGAAACCAGAATAACACCCAACCGCACGCCGATCAGTATCAACCACATCAAGATGACATCTTTGATATTCCTAACTACTTTCTTCCAGCCATTTCGAATCGATTTACGCACACCATTTCTTTTGAGAACGCATTCACGGTAAATTATTTCCATGAATGATGATAAAACAATCCCAATGATCGCCAGAATGATGAGTATAAGGAAAAACAATCCCAGGAATGCAACGATACTCAATCCGGATGGCTTATTATGATTTGCCATCGTACTAAATATCAAAGGTAAAAAAGAAACCCCCATTAAAATCACAGCGATGATTGTGAAGGGCAAATAGATTAGCAGGTCGATTAAGAATAACTGCCAGGCTTGAGGCGACCAACCCAACCGAAAACCTTGCTGCCAATTTACTTTCTGACCACTGCTTTCATTAGTATCCACCATTTTGATCAGCGCTGTTTGACTGACATATCTGCCTATGGTAAATAAGATGGATATCAACAAGATGAATAGAATCACCGCAATAATAGTCCCAATGAGAGCATTTCGGTTTTCGGATAAGAATGCCCAGTTTAGATATCTACAAATATCTCCAAAAGCTTCTTTCAGTTCTAATGGCAAACCGGACTGAAAGTTGCCATGAAAAGCGTTTGTGCGCGAATTATTCCTTGCTGTTCCGGGAAAGCTTCCACCGCTTGTTAGAGCTAGGATGATGCCAAAAACCCAAAGTGTTTTATAACTCCAAAGAACATCCCAGGCACGTTTCAATATCTTTGCGTCATTCATTTAATGGGCTCCTTTATTGCTCATTCAGAGTAGGATCTATTACTCTGTCAAGTATCATCCTTATTTTTGGATCTTCATAACTTATCGACCCACCCTCACTCCATCTCCGCTTGCAGGGAGGAACTAAAATAAATTCGATTCGAAAATGGCACAAATATTGCGTTGGTTATCAATAATGTTGATAATGATTTTATTTTCTAAGTATCACAGCGTTTATTCATCAATCAAAACAACTCATTGTAATTTCGATTTTATGGATTTAACCTTACGAAAATAATAACCCGTTTTGTCTAAGCTGCTTGACGCCTTGAATGGTCTGTGCTAGTATTATTGCAAAATTTGCGCAAAAATGGTATTTTGGTCCGATTTGGCGGGAGGAAGCCGCGGTGAGGATCAAAGTGGGTTATTTATTAAGGAGTCTAACATGCAAAATAAGCGCGTTCTGATGATCTTAATAGGTTTGGCAGTAATCATTGGATCATCCGGGTGTGTGAAATCTGCCTCCAAAACAACAGAGACTACTCCTACCACCCAAGAGGAAAACCTGCCTGTCCAAGATACTCCGGATGATATCATGAGCCAATTGGAAAGTTTCGCCACGCAAACCGCGGTAGCCATCGAGGGCCCAAGCGCGATTATAGAAACGCCTGAACCTTCTTCAGAAGAACCCGTAATAGAAGGAACACCCACAATAATCCCTGCCACAGAAGAAGAAGTGGTGGCTGCTCCTACGGAAACCTTATCAGCCATTCCAACGACAAAACGGGAAGTGCCTAATACATACACCGTCCATCGAGGCGAATTCCCATATTGCCTCGCCCGGCGATTCGATGTAAATCCGGTGAATTTGCTCAGTGTCAATGGATTAAGCGAAGGTTCCTTCTTGCATGAGGGCATGACCTTGAAAATTCCGAAAAATAGCAATTTCCCCGGAAAACGCGCCCTGAAAAACCATCCCACAACCTATACCGTATCTGCAGGCGATACCATTTACACCATCGCCTGTGAATTTGGTGACGTGGACCCTATGGCGATTGCCGAAGTCAACGGATTGACGGCACCGTATAAATTAACTGCCGGACAAAAAATAACTATTCCCTAAATACTCGACTGAATTAGAATCTTTAGGAGTAGCTGTAAGACATCAGCAGCTACTCCTATATTATTTTTTGGAGAAAAACAACCATGGTATTCAAAACATTGGGGTCTCAGAATATTTTTTCTGGTAAAACGTTTCAACTTCAAGTGGATTCTGTCCAAGCCCCAAATGGGTTAATCATGAAGATAGAAATCGTCAAACACCCCGACGCTGTGACCATATTGCCAATTGATCATCAAAATATATGGTTCGTACGTCAGTATCGACACGCAGCCGGGCTGGAGCTACTCGAATTACCTGCCGGCACACTCGAACCCGGGGAAGAACCAATTTTATGTGCACATCGTGAAATCCGGGAAGAGATAGGCATGTCCGCCAGAGAAATGAAATACATAGGTGGTTTTTACCTGGCGCCTGGTTATTCATCGGAGTATCTGCACGCCTTTCTGGCTACCGGTTTGGAATCGGCGCCTCTTCCCGGTGATGCCGATGAATTTATCCAGGTGGAAACAATCCCTATTGAAAAGGCATTTCAGATGGCGGAACACGGTCAATTTAACGATGGAAAAACACTGGCAACGTTAATGCTAGCTCGATCATTTATTGTTGATCAATAAAACTGGTTTATACAGATTTAGAAGTAGAGGGTTGATCCATCGAAGGGGGAAGCGGTTTCTTCCGCTGGCCATGCCGTCTTCCGGTTTCTGGATTGAGCATGGCATTGAG
>JBDKUB010000267.1:0-4192 GCA_039679915.1 Anaerolineaceae bacterium | reverse complement strand
ATTCTTTTTGAAGCCGTTGGCGTTCTTCATCGATAGCGACCAATCCGGTTAGAGGCAGGTATACTTCGACATGCCCGATAACCAGGGCGGCTGAACCTTGTGGCTTTTCTGAAAGAGATTCAATGATGTTCAGAGAGGCAATATCCAATTGAGCTAATGAAGCTATAGCCTTGGCTTGATCTTGTAAAGTATGGATATATTTATCCGAAACCAGGGTAGCTGGTATTCGTTTGCCGGGTGTGACATTATTTTCCGAACGCCAGTTTCGGATTATACGTACGATATCTTGAATTATGGTAAATTCCTGAATTTTTTCAGATTCCCATGATTCTTCAGGGCGTGGTACCGGCCAGGCTGCTACGATAAGCGCTTCTTCCCAACCTCCCTTGGGGGAAAAGTTGGGAGAATGGGCTTGAGAAGCTTTTTTCAAATGACCCCAGAGTGCCTCGGTGACATAAGGTGTGAAGGGATGCAGCAATCGTAAACTCATGTCCAAGATGCTGGTCAATGTTTTGGCTGTATAGTAGGCGCGATCCCCCCCTTCAGCAAGCTGCAGCTTGGCAATTTCGATGTACCAATCGGCGAATTCGCTCCAGAAGAATTCATAAATTTGCCTGCCTGCTTCGCCATATTGATAATTTTGGAATAACCGTTCCACATCACGGACTAGGTTTTGCATGCGTGCCCATATCCAGGAATCAGCCAGAGTCCAGTCGGGTTCAGCCAGGGGCTGTTTGGGTGCTTGACCGATTGCATTGATCACGAATCGTCCGGCATTCCATATTTTATTGGCAAAGTTGCGATTGCCTTCCACCTTTTTCAAGCTCAAGTTAAGATCATTGCCTGGGGTCGAGCCGACCAAAAGGGTGAAACGAAGGGCATCGGTGCCCATTTCGTTCATTACGACAAGTGGATCGATGACGTTTCCAAAACTTTTACTCATTTTCCGTCCATCTGCATCGCGAATCAATCCGTGGAGATAAACTGTTTCGAAAGGAACCTGTCCGGTAAATTCTAATCCCATCATGATCATGCGCGCTACCCAAAAGAAAAGGATGTCATATCCGGTTTCCATCATTGAAGTGGGGTAAAAATAATCTAAATCTGGTGTTTGTTCCGGCCAACCCAGGGTCGAAAATGGCCAAAGACCCGAAGAAAACCAGGTATCGAGCACGTCCGCATCCTGCTCGATTTTTGGACTGTGGCAGAATGAACAATGCGTGGGATTATCGCGGGCTACAGTCATTTTGCCGCAGTCGGCACAGTGCCAGACGGGAATGCGGTGTCCCCACCATAGTTGGCGCGAAATACACCAATCCTGGATATTTTCGAGCCAGTTGTAATAGACCTTGGTAAACCGTTCTGGAACGATGCGAATACGTCTGTCTTTTACAGCATCTAAAGCGGCTTTGGCTAAAGGTTCGATGCGGACGAACCATTGGGTGGAAATCATCGGCTCGACGATTTCACCGCCGCGCTGTGAACGAGGGACATTTAGCATATACGGTTCCTCTTTAATGACCAAGCCGGCTCGGCGCATGTCTTCCCATAGATTTTTCCGCGCTTCGAAGCGGTCTAGTCCGCAATAGGGTCCACCGTTCTCATTGACCCTGGCTGATTCATCCAATACTGATATTACCGGCAAGCCATGTTTTTCACCAATGGCGAAGTCATTGGGATCATGTCCGGGTGTGATTTTCAGTGCACCCGTGCCAAATTCGCGGTCTACATATGGGTCGGCTATTACTGGAATTTGCCTGCCTAAAATGGGGACGACTACTTTTCGACCGATATAACGTTGGTAGCGAGGATCATCAGGATGTACTGCAACTGCTGTATCTCCTAGAATGGTTTCGGGGCGAGTTGTTGCGACAGGAATATAGATTAAATCATCGCCGGGTTGCGATTCCCCTGCGGCAAACATGTATTTAAAATAATAGAGGGTGCCTGGCTCTTCCGAGTATTCTACTTCCAAGTCGGAAACTGCTGTCTTTAAACCGGGCGACCAATTGATGAGACGAGGTCCGCGATAGATCAACCCTTTTTCGTATAGGCGGACAAAGGCTTCTCTCACTGCTCGAGATAACCCTTCATCCATTGTGAACCGCTCTCGGTCCCAATCACATGAAGCACCCAAGCGGCGGATTTGGCTGGTGATGATACCACCGTATTTTTCCTTCCATGCCCAGGTGCGGCGTAAAAACTCTTCTCTTCCAATTTGCTCCCTGGTTAAATGCTCTTTAGCCAGAGCTTTCTCGACCTGTAATTGAGTGGCTATTCCGGCATGGTCGATGCCCGGCACCCACAGGGTAGGTATCCCTTTCATTCGATGATAACGGATCATCAAATCTTCCATCGAGACAACCATGGCGTGTCCCAAGTGTAGTTCTCCGGTTACGTTTGCAGGGGGAATGGAGATGACGAAGGGTTTGATATTCGGATCGAACCCCGGCTTATGGGGATCGTTCCAGGGTTTAAAAAATCCATTCTTTTCCCACCAGGCATAAATTTCCTGTTCGGTTGTGCTAAAGTCATAAGCTTTGGGGAGTGTATATTCAGCCATGTCGACCTCCAATATAAAAAATAAATCCTTTCATCCTCTTAGAGGACGAAAGGACAAAATTTCCGCGGTACCACCTCTGTTTGCCGAATTATATTCAGCACACTCACTCTGACAGGTGTAGTTACACCGAGCAGAGTTTCGCTATATCGGGCTTACCCGTACCGGTCTACTTTTGGATATTTCATGTTTATCATCCAATTTCTTCGGTATCCTATCCGGGCGACCTTCGGCTGCTGCTCGCTGTGGGGGCTTTCAGCCATTGGCCAACCCTTCTCTTTCAGCTTTTCAGCAGCTTACTCCTCCCGGAGTTTGATATATTTATTTTTTGATTAAAATGCATTATATCCGCAATTTATAAAAAGTCAATTATGTGTTTGAGTGTATTGAAAAAGATTAAGTCACAATGGGGCTGTCCTAAAAGAAGGCTGTCACCTCGAGCGAAGCGAGAGGTCTTTTCACATTAATGCTAAGATGTCTCGCTTCGCTCGACATGACATATATGACTTTTTGGACAGTCCCATGAATAATTAGCTTCACCCTTACCCAACCTCCACCATAAATCAAGGACAGATTTTTGGGTATCAGTTAAAAAATTGCTTTTTTCAATACTTTCAGTTTACCTTAAATTTTCTTGACTTTGGGCATCCATTTGTGCTATTCTTCGGTATTCCTAATGGAGGATGTCATGGCTTATGTTGCAACGTGAACGTGTAGCAGAAAATGTATTTTTCTTTCAAAGTGAAGTTTATGCTCAAGTAACTGCCGGAGCAATTATTGGGCCTAGCTGGGCTGTCGTTATCGATACGCTGGCTACCCCTGAAGAAACATTAGAGATCCGGGATTTTATCGAACAAGAGATCAACGTTCCTGTACGGTATGTGATTAACACCCATTATCATGCAGATCATAGCTGGGGTAATTATTTTTTCCCAGGTGCAGTGGTTATCGGGCATAGCCTTTGCCGTCAATGGTTGGAGCAGCGCGGTGTGCCCTCCCTTAATGAACTGCGCAAACAAAATACAACTTTGCGCAATGTTAAAATAATTTTGCCTCAAATATCGTTTGCTGAAGGACAAATTAGCTTGAAGGTAGGCAAGAAAAATTTGAATTTATTTATGTTGCCGGGGCATAGCCAGGATAATGTTGCTGTGTTGGTTGAAGAGGATCGGGTTCTTTTTGCAGGGGATGCGTGTATGCCATTACCCTATATTGTAGATGGGGATATCGAGGATATGATCGCTTCATTGAAGAAAATTGGGAAAATGGGTTTAGAGAACATCATTCAAGGGCACGGCGATATTGTTTTACGGGGCGAAATCGAGAATTACGTAAAAGATAATCTTGCTTATTTATCAGCCATTCGGAAAGCCGTGCGGAAAGCTTCACACCGCAAATATCCCCTCGATTTACTCAAGGAAATTTCTGTGGATTCTTGCGGTAAAAGTCATGTCCTGATTGGAGGATTAGCAGAAGAGCTGCACCAGCGAAATTTACGGGCTTTATACCGCCAAATATATCATGAGAATCCAGCTTCTTCACCCGACGATTATTTTGAAGAAGATTTAGAAGAAAAATCGGGGGACGAAGATGAGGATGAGGAAGATTGATGCTTTGATTTTTTATGAGCAC
>JBDKUB010000163.1:0-4643 GCA_039679915.1 Anaerolineaceae bacterium | reverse complement strand
CCTCCGGCAATCACGATATCCATATCGCCACTAACGACAGCTTGACAGGCAAAATGAATTGCTCGCTGGCTGGCACCGCATAGCCGCTCAAGAGTTACCATAGGGGTCTTCTCCGGAAATCCGGCTTTCACGGCTGCCAGTCGGGCTAGCTCAGCATTCTGGTCGCCCAATGGCGTCATACTGCCCCATACGATATCATCGATGCGATCCGGATTAATCGCAGCGCGGCGGACTGCCTCCTGCAATATTGCAGCAGTCAATTCGACAGGATTCAGCCGCGACAAACTGCCCTTTGGATTGGCTTGGCATATTGGTGAACGCACCGCAGAAACGATATAAACTTCGCTCATTACAATCTCTTGGAAAAAAGTTCTTCCCTGACATGCTCAAAAATAAAGAATACCACCAAACAACATACTTAGAGACTGCTTTAATAACTAGGAATGTTATCGATACAAACTATCAACCATATCAACTCGACATATCTCACCCCTCTGCTGCGGTTGAGATATTCGACACTTTTCAATATTAATACAAGCAGAACGAGGGTGTTGAAAAAAGCAATTTTTTAATCCATACCCCAAAAATCTGTCCTTGATTTATGAGGGAGGTTTGATAAGGTTGAAGCTAATTATACATGTGCAACGCACCTCAAAGGTGCGTTGCACATTGTGGCTTAATCTTTTTCAACAACCTCCAGAACGCATGTTGCCAAATTGGTGCCTGAGGGCTAAAATGGGCTGAATATATGACATCTCTTTACTAATTCATCAAGGAGCTTAGTGTGGCAAAGGCAATCTTTACCTTTCCGGTGGGTTTCCTGTGGGGTACTGCGACTGCGGCTCACCAGGTCGAAGGGAACAATACCAATAATACCTGGTGGGCATGGGAACAAGAAGAAGGTCATATCCTAAACGGCGATAAATCCGGCTTAGCTTGTGATTGGTGGGGCGGACGTTGGCGTGAGGATTTCGACCGCGCTGCGGAAAGCAAGCAAAACGCCCATCGTTTTTCGATAGAGTGGAGCAGGGTACAACCCGAACCAGGTCGTTGGGATGAATATGCCCTGGAACACTATCGCGATATGGCGCGCGGGCTTATTAAGCGCAACATGATCCCGATGATTACTCTGCATCATTTTTCGGATCCAATCTGGTTAGCCGAGATGAGAAGCTGGGAGAATGAAAAAGTCGTGCAGTATTTCGAATCCTTCGTGAGGAAAGTGGTCGAGGCGCTGAAAGAATATGTCTCCTTGTGGGTCACGATCAACGAACCGAATATTTTTGCTACTTTGGCATACCAACAAGGCCAATTCCCGCCCGGGAAAAAAGATTTTGCCACAGCAAGAATGGTCATGGCCAATTTGTTGAAAGCCCATGCAGCAGCTTATAGCGTCATTCATCAGGTGCAGCCTCAAGCGCGTGTGGGCATTGCTCCCCAATACTTGAGCGTCCATCCAAAGAAATCCCGGTCTCCACTGGACGGCTGGGTCGCCAGCCTGATGAACAATGTCATGAATGAAGCAATTCCGCGAACCATCCTTACCGGAGTATTGACTCTCCCCGGAATGCGCCATGCCTTGCCTGAAGTAAAGAACAGCCTGGATTTCATCGGCATCCAATACTACACCCGCGAATACATCAGCTTCGATTTCACAAAATCCCACGACCTATTCATCCATCGCACTTATCGAGATGAAGCCGAAAAAAGCGATGGAAATTGGCTAGCAAATGAACCGGAAGGAATGTTCGAAGCCCTTAAATGGGCATGCCAATTCAAAAAACCCATATTCATCACCGAGAATGGCGTTAATGACAAGGATGACCATCTCCGACCGCGTTATTTGGTGCAGCACTTACATCAAGTCTGGCGAGCGCTTAATTTCAACATCCCAGTGAAAGGTTATTTCCATTGGTCACTGGTAGATAATTTTGAATGGGAGCGCGGTTGGACCCAGCGATTTGGCTTATGGGAAGTAGATGTCGAAACCCAGGCGCGGCTGAAACGCCCCAGCGCAGATTTATATGCCGAAATTTGCAGGCAAAATGGTATTTCTTCCGATGTCGTTGCCCAATATACCCCTCAATTATCTCAAATTCTTTTTCCAGACGAATGAAAAATATGACTGATATCAATTGGCATAATCCCCAAGATTTATACACGGTTGTCTGCCGCCCAGCCTTACCCAAAGATACTCCGGATGTTCTTGAACTGACTCGCCCCATTTGGGAAGGCCATGATTATATACCCTATGTATGGGATGAATGGCTAGCAGATAATCATGGAATGTTAGCGGTTGCGGAATATGGCGGAAGGGTCGTCGGTTTGGGAAAACTCACCCAATTGGCGGAGGAACAGTGGTGGTTGGAAGGGTTGCGCGTGGCGCTAGAGCATCAAGGTAGACGCATTGCCTCCCATTTGATGGATTATTTATATGGTTACTGGATGCATTGCGCAGGCGGCGCGGTTCGACTAGCGACCGCTTCTTACCGAGAATCCGTTCAACACTTATGCAATCGATTTGGATTTAGAAAAATCGGCGAATTCTCCGAGTTCAGCGCCCCGGTAATATCAAACGATGGTCAGCTTGAAGATTTTGGATTTACACCTGTCCAAGCTGCCCAAGCCATACCGGCTGTCCAATATGCACAAGAAAGTCAATCTCTGCAATTATGTTCCGGATTGATCGATTTGGGTTACAAATGGGCAATACCTGTTCCTTCCCACATCGAAGGGGCGGTTAACCTAGGTGATGCTTGGTGGTGGCATCAAGATAAGGGGTTGCTAATAACCATGGATTGGCAAGAAGAAAACCAGCAGATTACACCAAAAATATGCCTTCTTGCCTGCCAGATGACCGATTTAACGGCGATACTGGAAGATGCACGCCGTTTAAGCGGGACACGCGGCTTCGACCGCATAGGATGGAATGCCCCCTTACTCCCCGATTTAAAGCCAATCCTTGAAACCTGCGGCTTTCAAAGGGAATGGGAAGATGCGCTCTTTATATACGAGAAGACATAGCTAAAATGGATATGGTATAATCCCGTGCGCTGGTGAGGATACTCACACAGCAAGCATTGGAGAGGTCGCGTAGTCTGGCCTAGCGCGCACGCCTGGAGAGCGTGTTCACCGAAAGGTGACGAGGGTTCGAATCCCTCCCTCTCCGCTCGAATTTGACAGACCACCTGAATGATCTTTGATGATTACCTATTGAAATCAATCATCCATTTATCGTGATTATGGGTATCGATGTCCGAATGGCTTGCCAAACAAGTAAAGCCAGGATGGCATTGAACAAGATATAGATGAGTAATTGCGATCGATCTTTTTTTCGTTTTGTACTAACATAGATTATCGGCAATATTAAAGCACAAGCCACACCGCATAGGATATGGATGAGTTGTGTATCCCAATTCTGGCCAATAAAATAAACCAGAACACCCAATAAACAATGCAAAGCGATTAGACCCTCTTCAATAACCAGCGCACCCCAATATTCGTTATCTATGCCCTGCTTGCGAAAATACCGCCACAAACCCCAAACCACCATAATAATTGCATAATATCCCGATGTATTACCCAACCAGCCATGAATTTGAGAGATGGTATTTTCTAGCTGCATCGATTCTTTCTCCTCAATATCAACTTGTTATTAGAATAGCATGATGATACCATAATCATGTCGACTTCCGAAAACGATTCAAATTATCAAAAAAATCTACTCACCCGACAGTTTTAATCATCCGTCATTGCAAGGGGCATTTTTTGCCCCGAAGCAAACTTTAAATCATAGAAAATGATATATTTTAGAAAGATTGCTTCATTCGCTTCGCTCTCTCGCAATGACAATTCGCGAACTGTCAGGTAGATAGAAAAAATTACTCACAGAAATATTCGTGAAACAATTTCATTATTTCTCCTCAGGTTATAATAACGACCTGAAGGAGAAATAAAAACTATGCATATCCTGGTAACCAACGATGATGGTATCAATGCTCCAGGCTTATTAGCTCTTGCTCAAGGAATGCGCCGCTTGGGAAAAGTAAGTGTTTTAGCACCCGACCATAACTGGTCAGCCTCGGGGCACGTGAAGACCATGCACCGCCCATTACGGGTGAAAGAAGCCCCTCTAGCAGATGGCAGTTTGGCGCTTACAACCGATGGTGCGCCATCGGATTGTGTCGCATTAGCCATGATGGGGCTGTTACCCGAAAAAGTGGATATCGTCCTGTCGGGTATCAACCCGAATGCCAACATTGGTTATGATGTAACCTATTCCGGAACAGTGACGGCTGCCATGGAAGCTATCATCTGGGGTGTGCCTGGAATTTCCGTTTCGGTCGATGCCCCTGAAAATCATGCAGGTTTCCTGGATTATGAGACGGCTGCCAAGGTTGCTAGCCATATCACCGCCTTGGTCATGCAAAACCAACTGCCCAAGGGCACTTTACTCAATGTCAATGTCCCTTATCTACCTGATGCCCAAATCAAAGGCTACAAAATTACCCGTCAGGGATTGCGCGTCTATAATGATTCACTGATAAAACGGGAAGATCCGCGCGGCAGACCTTATTACTGGATCGGTGGAGATGCACCCACCGCTGTCCTTGAAGAAGGCACTGAATTCAGAACATTATCCG
>JBDKUB010000531.1:0-11045 GCA_039679915.1 Anaerolineaceae bacterium | reverse complement strand
ATCGATGGGCAAACCGGGGAAGTGAAAGGAATCGATTCGAATTCTACGGTATTGTACGAATATGATCCAACTATCGAGATTGCCACTCCAAAGTAGCTTTGAATCCTTATTTTTGCCTTTTTTAATTTATATATGGATTACAAGCTTGGCAATCGTGAAATAAATGAATAAGCCAGTTGCGTCCACCAGGGTGCTCATCACAGGTCCAGATACGACCGTTGGGTCAATCTTGAGCCGCAACGCCAAGGTTGGCAGCACGGCACCTAATAAGTTAGCCCATAATACTATGGCAAAGATGGATACAGCAACGGTCAAGGATAATTCATTCGTACTACCCCAACTTAAAGAACGGAGATAAGCTGCAATGGCCATAGCTGTACCCAACAAAAAGCCGACCCGCACCTCATGCCAAATAGCTTTTAACGCATCTTGTAAATTCATCTCTCCGACTGCCAGAGCGCGGATGATAGTGCTGGTGGTTTGAGAGCCGGCATTCCCCCCTGTGCCAATTAGCAAGGGGACAAAAAAGGAAAGAGCGACTACTGCATGAATTTCTTCTTCAAAATGACGCAATACGGTGCCGGTGAGGCTCTCTGTCACAAATAACAATAAAAGCCAGGTTATGCGTTTTCTAAATATAGAGGTGGCTTTGGTCAATAAATAGGGCTCATCGAGTGGTTGTGCACCGCCCAATTTTTGGATATCTTCGGTGGCTTCATCAACGACTACATCGATTACATCGTCGATGGTAATGATTCCCAGAAGGACATTATTTTCATCGACAACCGGCAGAGCCAGCAAATCATATCGCCGCATTAATTCAGCCACCTGCTCTTGGTCGACACCTGCTTTGACTGAAATGACGTCGGTATCCATGATATCCATTAATCGATCATTTGGGTCTGCAACAATGAGCTGCCGTGGGCTGATTATGCCGCATAACTTATTTTGAGCATCAACGACGAACAAATAGTAAATCTGTTCTTTGTCGGGGTGCCAGGCGCGCATGGCTTGTAATGCATCATTCACCGTCATCCGTCTTCGCAGCGCTAAGTACTCCGAGGTCATTAAACCGCCGGCGCTTTCATCGGGGTGCAGCAGCAATGGGCGGACCTCGTCCGGATTTTCCATCTGCTCCAGAATCGATTGGGCTTGCTGGGGGTGAATATCGCCTAAAAGGTCAGCCGCCTTGTCCGGCTCCATTTCATTGATGATACGCACTGCGGTATCTTGTGGGAGATTGGAAATCAACCTGGCAGCATCTTCATCTTCAATGTACTCGAGAATATCTGCCGAAATATCTGTTTTTAGGTTCGGAAGTAAAGAGACCTGGTCTTCATTGTCCAAATCTTCGAAGACTTCGGCTTGATCGGCAGGTTTGAGGGTTTGCAGAACCTGGATGGCTTTGTTTATGTCATCCTGCTCAAGTGCCTTTTGTACGTGAGATAAAATTTCTTGCGTGTTGGGGTAGGTCATTTTGCGCCTCCAGAGTTTGGATTAACCCTGGAGGTGCTTTAAGCCGCGCTAAATTCCAGGGCTATGTTTTCCGGGACTCGCTCGGACTATGGTCATCAGATGAATCGAGGTCGCTATCCGATTCGTTTTGTAGAACGTACGCAGATCTTATATTCATAGCGAGCCTATTATACTGCTTGGTTTATAAAAACAAGGGGGGATTTTTATCGAAATGAGCAATTAATTCGAGGATGGTGAATAAAAGTTGAGATAGCAATACGGGTATAAAAAGAGATAGTTGGAGATTGTGAAGAGGGGAAATGTTGATTCTTATTTTTTATGCCCCCCTGTCCTGCGGACATCCCCCCATTTTCGCAGAAAATGGGGGGACAATAGCGGGGCTGGCATAAGTTATACAAAACAATTGGTTTGTAACCGAGACTTTCAAATACAAAAGTCATACATAGATCACGTGAGCTGATGTAACCAAAAGCGAATTCAAAAGTGATGAAAACATAGATAATAGAATTATATTTGACATTTTATCTTTGCACTTTCACATTAAAAGGAGACCCTAAAGGTTTCCATTGCGAATCATCTATAATTTTAGCAAAGACACCGCGTAAAAAATATCTCGAAAGGGCGAGGAAACCTTTAGGGTCTAATGTATGGAAATGCCAGACAAGTTCTCCAATATGATCACAGAAATCGCCTGCTCGAATGGCTTGAAGTCTAATTTAAACCTAGGGCTACCATTGACAGATCCGTTATCCATTGGCTAATTGATGTTATGAAAGTGCAAAGTTAGTGTTTAACAGATCACTAGCTGACCATAGTCATAAAACGAAATAGCTTATCAATAGATAAATAATTACCTGTGGCATTGGGTTTACTTATTCACAACACCCTTTAAAAACTGTCCGGTAAAACTAGCTTCCACTTGCGATACCTGCTCGGGTGTGCCCTCGGCAATTACCTCCCCGCCGCGATCTCCTCCCTCCGGGCCTAGGTCGATGAGATAATCTGCCACTTTGATGATATCCAGGTTGTGTTCGATGATCACTACGCTGTTGCCCGAATCCACAAGCTTCTGAAGTACATCGATCAGCTTATGCACATCGGCGGCGTGCAACCCTACCGAGGGTTCGTCTAGCACGTACAAAGTGCGTCCGGTGGACCGCTTTGAAAGCTCGCGTGCCAGCTTCACCCGCTGTGCCTCACCCCCTGAAAGGGTGGTCGCTGGCTGACCTATACGGATGTAGCCTAATCCAACCTCCTGGAGAGTTTTGAGCTTGTTGACCATACTCTGGAAAGCCGAGAAAACTTCCAGCGCCTGATCCACTGTCATATCTAACACATCGGCAATATTGTATCCTTTAAAGTGGACTTGCAGTGTTTCCCGATTGAAACGTGCTCCATGGCATACATCGCAAGGGACGTATACATCTGGTAGAAATTGCATCTCAATGCGCAACTGCCCTTGCCCCTGACAGGCTTCGCAGCGTCCCCCATGAACATTGAAAGAAAACCGACCGGGTTTATAGCCGCGCACTTTGCTTTCCGGTAAATCGGCAAACAGGGTACGGATTTGGTCGAACAAGCTTGTGTAGGTCCCCGGGTTAGAACGCGGGGTACGTCCAATCGGCGATTGGTCGATATTAATGACTTTATCGATATGCTCAGTGCCTTCGATGCGCTCATAATCGCCAGGTAATGAGTGTGAATTGTATATTTGACGCGCCAGCGCTTTGTATAGAATTTCTACCATCAAAGTAGATTTTCCTGAGCCGGATACACCGGTGATACATACCAACAAGCCTAATGGAATGCGCACATTGATGTTCTTGAGGTTATTTTCTCGTGCTCCGATCACCGTTAATGCTTTCCCATTGCCTGTACGCCGCTTGGCTGGAATAGGTACTTGCCGCTTGCCCGATAAATATGCGCCGGTCAAGGATTGGGGATTATTGATAATATCATCTACTTGCCCTTCACTGACCAAGTAGCCGCCATGCTCCCCAGCACCAGGACCTAAATCTACCACCCAATCAGCAGAGCGGATGGTTTCTTCATCGTGTTCCACGACTAACACCGAATTGCCTAGGTCGCGCAATTCTTTTAACGTATCCAGCAGGCGCTTATTATCCCGAGGATGCAAACCGATCGAGGGCTCATCCAATACATATAAGACACCCATCAAGTGTGAACCGATTTGGGTTGCTAAACGAATGCGCTGCGCTTCGCCACCTGAAAGGGAACCAGCAGTGCGTTCCAAGGTCAGGTAATCTAATCCTACATTGACCAGAAAACCTAAACGAGCATGTATCTCTTTCAAAATGCGTTCGGCGATGACTTGATGTCGGGAATTCAGAGGTGTGTCCGGACCAGCCAACCTTTCAACCCAAGTTAAAATGCGCAATACTGGCCAGCGAGTGATTTGAATGATATTGACGCCGTCCACCGTCACTGCTAGAGCTTCTTTGCGCAATCGTGCCCCATTACAGCTTGGGCAGACTCGTTCACTCATAAATTCGGAGATTCGCTCACGAATATAATCGGAGGCGGTTTCGTTATATCGTCGCTGCAGGTTATGGATGACGCCTTCGAAAGGGGTTTTAAAAGTTGCCAGACGGCCTTCTGAACTCTTATAATGAACGGTTACTTCCTGTCCTTGAGTACCGTATAGGATAATATCCAATTTTTCTTTAGGCAAACTGCTTACAGGTGCCGAGAGATCGATGTGGAATTCACGAGCTGCTGCTTCAAGGGCTTGCCAGTAATAACCCCCTTCTTCACGCGGACCATTCCATTCCTGTGCCGCAATAGCCCCTTCATTGATGGATAAGTCAGTATCGGGAATCAGCAGGTCGGGATCGATTTCTAGCTTGCCGCCTAACCCCTGACATTCCGGACAGGCGCCGTGGGGGGTATTGAATGAAATCGTGCGCGGTTCGATTTCGGGTAAACTGATGCCGGGGTCGGGGCAAGCCAGATGTTCTGAGAAATGCAGATCATAGGGCTCGTTCTTTTTACGAGAATCATCCGAGGCGGGGGGTGTGATGTTTACCGTGAGGTAGCCATCTCCGAATTTCAAGGCGGTCTCGATGGAATCGGTTAAGCGGGTGCGGGCGGAAGCATCATCATCCGGGTTTTCAGGTTTGCGGATCACCAGCCGGTCGACTACCGCTTCAACGGTGTGGATTTTATAGCGATCCATTTGAATGTCTTCTTCCAATTCGTAGACAGCACCGTCGACTCTGGCGCGGATAAACCCGGATTTTCTTATTTCTTCCAAGACAGATTGGTGGGTGCCTTTTCGGCCGCGGACCAAAGGTGAAAGAATTAGCAAACGCGAGCCTTCTGGTAATGCTTCTACAGCATCTACAATCTCTTGCGCAGATTGGCGGACAACTTCCCTACCACACACCGGGCAGTGGGGAATACCAGTTCGAGCAAACAGCAGACGTAAATAATCGTAAATTTCTGTCACTGTTCCCACGGTCGATCGCGGGTTATGCGATACACCTTTCTGGTCGATGGAAACAGCCGGTGAAAGACCTTCGATGGTATCTACATCGGGTTTTTCCATTTGCCCCAAAAATTGGCGGGCATAGGCTGAAAGCGATTCGACATAGCGGCGCTGCCCTTCGGCAAATATGGTATCGAACGCCAGTGAAGATTTACCCGAACCAGATAAACCGGTAATCACAACCAGTTTATCTCGGGGAATTTCTATTGTAATATTTTTAAGATTATGCACTCGAGCGCCGACCACTCGAATTACATTCGATGTCATAAGCGTATCCAAAGGTGGAATTTCATGTGAGTTGTTATGAAGGTGAAAGTTTAGAAAAAACCATTAAATGACTATTATAGCACATTTGTTTTATTAATTATGATAAAAATGAGCTATAAAGAAATTGCGTAGGGAAGAAAACGCAATACTATTATAAAATAAATTCCAATTAATCAGGCTTTTATTGAGAGAATAAAAATTTATCGATCAAGATTTGGGCTTGTGCGCTAGAGAAAGTTTCATTAGCTGAATACCCGAGAGAATGAGAGATCCTTTGAAACACTTGCGCAACAGCCGGATTATTTTGATTGACGATCCTGATTTCAAGTGCTAATTCAGATTTTACATACATCTGCATGATGTTCAATAAAATATAGCGCACTTCCGCTGAGGGGGGCTCCAGTTCACGGATATCGGTGATGACTGCAAATCCGGGTTTTAACATGGCAACAGATTTGGCTAATTTTGATTGAAGTTGTGCTGCTTCGGGTTGCTCGAAATTTCCTTTTAGAATTACATATAATAGATTGTCAATAACATTGGCGCGAATATCGTACATGGTATCCTTTTTAAAACTTAAAAACTAATCCAAAATATGACGAAATACAAATTTGTTATAGTTTTAATATTTATATATAGGACAACATTTTCAATTTTGATTTATATCATTTTCTAAGACCCAACCACCATTATTTTCTATATATCCGCGTTGTTTATCGCAATATATTATACATTATCATAAAAAATTTGTACTCAAAAAAGGGATAAAAATAAACTAAAAATTGACTGATAAAGCAGATAGGTCGTAATAGTTAAGAGTTAAAAAAAAGAATTGTGCCGTTTCCAGCACAATTCCCAATTGTATTCCTACAATTGCAATAAAATAAATCAGTGTTTATTCACTATAGAATTCGTCGATCATTCTCTCTGCATCTGGAATCGTATAAACTTCTTCTGCTGTATAGTCCAATGAGCGCGATATCCGTTGGAATATTTGCGCGGCAGCTTGGTTTTTTGGATCGATGACGCGTACTTCGATTCCTACTTGAGCATTTATAAATAATTTAATCATATTGAGGAAGATTACGCGTACATCGGCTGTGGCTGGTTCCAGCCCGCGAATATCCATAACCACTGAAAACCCGGGCAACAGACTTTTTATGCCCTTTGCAAGTCTTTCATATCCCTTAGCAGCTTCAGGCTGTTCAATGGTTCCTTTGAGACCTATGTATAATCGATTTTCAAAGCTGTTTATCCGAATATCAAACATTTTTCCCTTGCTTATCAATATAATTTGTCTATTTATTATATCATTCAATTAGCACAAATATATTTACAAATTTTATAGGAATATATATTTTCAATGAAATTGTTGTTACAAATATATAATAAAAGACCCCTCGCTTCGCTCGGGGTGACTACCTTCTTTTGGGGCAGACGTCATGATCTGTGTTAATCCCCAATATTAAAAATAATACACAGTAGATTATTGCTGGCTATTTCCTTATTGAAGCGCTTATTAGAAAAATCTCAAGCTGTCATCAGTTGGTCGATAAGCCGTTCTGCTTCGGAAACAGAATTAACTTCCTGGGCTGTATACCCGGCTGCGCGAGATGTTCGTTGGAATTGGTTGGCGGTAACCTGGTTCTGAGGATTTATCACCCGCACTTCTAATCCCAAACCAGCGTTTTTCATAGCTTGCATGGTGGTCAAAAATACCTGACGCGCATCTTCCATAGCAGGTGCCATTTCCTGGATATCTGTGATAACCGTGTAGCCTGGCATTAGACTTTTAACGGATTTGATGATTTTATCCGATATTTGATTGGCTTCGTCTAATTCAATCTTCCCTTTCAGGATGATTAGCAGACGATTTTCAAAGGTGTTAGAACGTATACTATACATAGGTACTCCTAAGTGGTGTAAGTGATATTGAATGTTAGTCTTATTTTAACATTCATGTACCATATATTAGTTTACAGTTTAATTAGGTTGAATATTGGGACCAAGTTTATGTCTTTATCTTGGGCTATTTTAAAAAAAACCAGTGAATTGGATTGTCGAAACTCATTCTATTATTTAGACTTATGGTTATTACTTCATTGTTAAACCGACCCATTCGAAGGCAAAAGTCTGGTTCAGGCACGTTAATGATGCCAAAACCAATAGCCCTTTCTACGGTGATTAAATCATTAATAATAGGATTGTATTTGAAAGACTACCAGGTAGGATTTACAAATCTAATTAGAAACTCAAACCAGAGAACTCTCCTGACAGTTCACTAAGGTATGAACATTTGGAAAAGAGTTAATACGACCATTCCCACTAATACGGTTAATACGATATTTTTGGTGCGCCAGGCTATCAAGATAGCCAATAAACCAGCCATCATTCTGCCATTGGTCAATTGGACAGCCAATTGCCCATTCTGCAAAAATAGATCAGGGAAGATGATGGCAGAAAAAACAGCCGGCGGCACTAAATTCAGAGCTTGCTGGATGCGCCTCGAAATCTGTATTTTACCCAACAGAAATATGAAAGAAACCCTGAGGGCATAAGTAATTATCCCCGCTAAAATCATGGTGAGCCAGATGGATTTCATGAGCGGTTACTCCATAATCCTGCCAGGATACCCGCTAATGCACCACATAACAGCCCTAATTTGAGAGGCCAGGAAGCGCCAATAATGGCAACAGTTCCCCCTACCAGAGCGGCGACAATTTCGGGTTTACCTTTTAGTGTGGGTACAACCAATGCAATGAAAGTTAGGGTCAATGTAAAATCCAATGCCCACGATTCGGGAATGATCGATCCGAGAAGAATACCAACAGTTGTGCTGAGTTGCCAGGTTACCCACAGCGCCAGTCCCGCCCCCAGAAAAAAGAGGTGCTGCTTGCCTGTGGTGATTGCGGAAATACTATCTGCTTTTTGAGATTCCTGCCGATAATGCGTGATGACCACAGCATATGCTTCATCGGTGAGCAGATATGAAAGAATCCCCTTCCATGTCTTGGAGAGATGCTGCATATAAGGTGCAACCGAAGCACTATACAATCCGTGGCGCAAGTTGACGATCAAAACCGTCACCAGTATCACGAAGATGGGTGTTTGTTGAGCCCATAGCTGCGCCATGATAAATTGGGAAGAACCGGCAAATACGATAGCCGACATCGCTTGGGCAGCATTGGCAGGGATTCCGGCGCTTAGTGCTAGCGCACCATAGATCATGCCAAAAGGTATAACGCCCACTAAAATGGGTAATTCCGCCTGGATACCGTGAAGGAATTCGTTACGAGGCGATGAACGCATAGAAATTAATTATAATGGATTAGCGCTTTAATCGGTGCATAAAAATGTTCTTAAGAATATACGTGTGCGTTCATCGCTGGGATTATTGAAGATATCCTGAGGTTCTCCTTGTTCGACGATTTCACCATGATCGACATATATAACCTGGTCTGCCACATCACGGGCGAAACTCATTTCGTGTGTCACAACCATCATGGTTGTCCCCTCTCGAGCCAACTGTTTCATCACATCGAGCACTTCTCCAATTAATTCGGGGTCGAGTGCCGAGGTAGGTTCATCGAATAGCATGACCTTAGGTTCCATTGCCAGTGACCGGGCGATAGCAATCCGTTGTTTTTGCCCGCCGGATAGCCGAATTGGAAATACATCTCGTTTATCAAGCAGACCGACCTTAGCGAGATATTTTTCGCCAATCGCAATGGCTTCATCTTTGGGTATTTTCTTTACTGTAATCAGGCCTTCGATAACATTACCCAAGGTAGTCATATGTGGAAAAAGGTTGAAATCCTGGAAAACCATGCCCATTTTCAGGCGGATGGCAAGAATTTTCTTGGGATCGACCTTTACTCTGGGCGCGATTATCGCGGTTTCGCCGTCCACACTAATCGTTCCAGAACTTGGTTCCTCCAAAAAATTCAGACAGCGCAGCATTGTGCTTTTACCCGATCCACTCCGGCCGATGATAACCATAACTTCTTTGGGTGAAACCGAAAAGGAAATGCCCTTCAGGACGTGTAATTTTCCAAACCATTTGTGTAGATTTTCAACATTGATGATTACATTATCGTTCATAGGCATGAGCCATCCGCTTCTCTAATCGTTCTTCAAGCCATGAAGACACGATGGTTAATATCCAATAAAGACATGCCGCTAGGATGAACATTTCCATAAATTTGGAATCCTTACGACCAAACCGGTTTGCTCGGTAGGTGATCTCCCATACCCCCATCACGGAGACCAAAGCCGAATCTTTCTGCATGGCAATGAACTGATTGCCGATATCGGGGATAATGATCCTCACCGCTTGGGGGAGAATGATGCGGCGCATCGTTTGCCAACTTGATAGACCCAGAGACATAGCTGCTTCCCACTGTCCATGGCTGATGGATTGAATGCCCGCTCGAAAGATCTCGGTCATATAAGCGCCGTAATTTAAGCTCAATGCTAAAATACCGGACTGAATAGCAGTCAAAGTTAGTGATTTTCCCAATTGTGTCAGTCCCATACTTTGCAATTGAGAACCGATTTGAGGTAGTCCCAGGTATATGATATAGATTTGAATTAATAATGGCGTTCCACGAACCAAAGAGACATAAAATCCGGCTATACCCTGGGCAATCGAATTATGCGAAAGTTTTCCTAATGCCCCGAACAACGCTAAAATGGTTGCAATAGCAATCGATGCAACCGATAAACCCAGGGTGGTCAGTATCCCTTGCAGTACAAATGCATAGTGTTCCCCGATGTAACCCGGATCGAAACGGAGCTGAAGCAAAGCAACCGCCACGATTAATATCAAGGCAATCCATACACTGCCTACTTTTACGTTCTGAAAAAAGCCCATCTTTTTCTGATGAGCTATTAAGACTTCCCCCATATCTTGGTTATTATTGGGTCTTTCGGGTGGTTTCTCGATTATCGTTTCGACAGACATCCTAAACCTCTCGAATCATTAAATTGGGTGTATAGGGAGAAGTACCCAATCCCTATACACCGTTTTTATAAAAGGTTAAATCAGACTAAATTCTGCGAATTCAGATATTGCTATGGAAATTGATTCAGCACATCCACATTGAAGCCGCCAGCCGCCGTGGTGAGATCTAATCCATAATATTTCATGGAAAGTTCCAAGAGCACTCCCTCGGAATGGAGCTGCTTGATTACTTCTGTAACCTTTTTCACCAGTGGGATGGGATCAGGCGTCAATGTCTTATCCACTGCAGCAGAGAGATACTCAAAATAAACCGCATCGCCTAACTGACGTAATGGTAATCCATCACTGATCGTGCCCTGACCGGTGGGTAAGGCAGTCAAGACTGCATCCAGGCGTAAACCGTCGCCGAGCGCCAGATCTTGGATGGCATTGATATCGGTCTCATAACCGATAAATTGTGGGTTATTGACGACAAGGTTGATCGTCTCTCCGGGGATGCTCAAGGTGCCAGCCAGGTAGGAATCATAGGTGCAGCCTGAACAAGCGCCGATCTTCTTACCCGAAAGATCACTTGGCTGAGTAAATGTAGTGTTATCCAGGTGTACGAAGAAAGCAGCCGGGGTTGTGTAATATGGCTGGGTGAAATATAGCTTTTCCATCCGTTCAGGGGTGATGGTCATTGAACCCACACTGATGTCCCAGCGATTTGCCCAGCTTCCACCGACAATCATCGTCCATTCAGGTGTGACAAAACAGGCTTCCACTCCTAACTTCTTAGCGATTTCTTTTGCGACATCGATATCGAAACCAGAAAGCTCCGAAGAAGTGTGT
>JBDKUB010000136.1:0-11722 GCA_039679915.1 Anaerolineaceae bacterium | reverse complement strand
AGCCTGTTTTGGTGCGGAGCGAAAGCTTGCCGGCGCCACACTGGTGCCATTACGCCCTAGAGCGGTTGGAGAAGCAGCGGGTTTAGCATAAACGTGGCTGCTACGAGGTTCGGCAATGAATTTCCGTTCAGCTTGACTGAACAAGCGTCCACCAGCCGCACTAAAGGTGCCAATGATCAACACGCGGATTAACCAAACCAACACGGCTACAAAGATGGGTACCACACGCAGCAGGGTATCCCGGGCGACTACGAAATTGCCGGTCGACTGGTGGTTTAGGACGGCGATAGATACGCCCCACCAGGTGAGCATGGCATTCATCGTGGCAGCCAGCAGCCAGGCGCTGAAGAGATACCAGACTTCGTGCGGGGCGTCGGAGCCTTCTTCGGGGGTGAACAGGCGGGCGATGCCGGCAAAATCGATGCAGCAAAATGCCACTGCCAGAATCGTTGCCCAGGGGATGCTCAGGAATTCCAAATCTCCGAGCAGATCGCGCAGAGCAAATACTGTAGTGCTGTAATTAAAAGCTTCGAAAGCCACCAGTGCTGTAAGAAGGATCAAGCCAAAAGCTAATCCACGGTTGATGCGGATACGGTGCATCCAGTTGCCAAGAGATAAATTTCTAAGAGTGGTTGTGGTCATGATCGACCTCCTGTGAAATTGAATAAGTTGAGAGATTGGATAAATAAAAGTGATTATTTATCCCAATAATAGAACATAAGTTCTATTTTGTCAAGAGCAATTGGGAATTTGGTAAGAGTGAAATTCCGCTAAAAGTATATATTTATAAGAATGGCATGATTGATGAATAGAGGATTAAGTTCTAACACAAACTTTGCACTTTATTTAAAATTGAATCTCAAGCCATTCGAGCTGGCGAATTCTATGATCATTTGGAGAACTTGTCTGGTTTATCCATACACTAGATCCTAAAGGTTTCCTCGCCCTTCCGAGATGCTTTTTTACGTGGCATCTTTGCCAAAATTTAAGATGACTTGCAAGGGAAACCTTTAGAGTCTCCTTTTAATGTGAAAGTTCAAAGATAGAAGTTCTATCTATGTGACATGGTGTAGCTAAGATGCAGTGCTTTCTGAATTATTTAACACTTGAAGAACTATGCGAAAACCTTGGAAGCCGTCTTTTTTTATTTGACAAAATAGAACATATGTGCTATTAATCATTGACTGGTATCAATAATCACGTTGGAGGCACATATGGATCGGGGAGCTAGCTTAGTCTTACCTGGCGCTATACTTGGTAGTATTTTGGTCAGTGTTTTGGCATTTTTTATCACACCCGGTGTTTCTTATCCGACTTCGAATCCTTCCCTAAAACCTGAAGCAATGGTTGAAACAGGTATGGAGATAGAAACAGCGAAAGCGTCCACTAATAATATAAGTGAAGAATGCGAAGTGAGCAAACAATTTCCCAAATCGGTCACTAAGTGGTGTGGGGTGATTACTAAATACGCCAAACAATATCGCCTGCCGCCCGATTTAGTGGCTGCCGTGGTATGGCAAGAGAGCGGCGGTAATCCAAAAGCTTATTCGAGCAGCGGGGCAGTAGGTTTGATGCAAATCATGCCACGGGATGGTATCGCTGCTGGCTTTATGTGCAGCGGAGGAGCGTGTTTTGCTAACCGTCCAAACGTAGCACAGTTGAAGGATCCCGAATTCCACATCAAATATGGCACACGAATGCTGGCTGGATTGGTCAAAAAGCATGGGGAATATCGAGAGGCTTTGAAAGCCTATGGACCTATGAACTCGGGCTATTATTATGCCGATAAGGTGTTATCGATTTATAAACGTTATGGAAATTAAAAAAATAATGGTGCATATCATTGGCTTTTTTGATACGGTGTATCATTAAGGACTTGCCGAATTGATTTACGTAGCATAATGTGGCGAGTTTTATGGTGGGTATTGTATCACCGGTGAAGTTTTATTGATAATCGCCATGTAATTACAACAAAATGAATGTACTTTTGATTAAAGTACATTCATTTTGTTGTATAATATCATTTACAGATTGAAGGAGTTGGCAAATGGAAAAAAATAAAAGTTATTCATCTGCGATCGAGATATTTAAAAAAAATAGTGGAATATTAAGAATGTCCGAAGCAATGAAGCAAGGAATACCTCAATATATGATTTACTCCTTATTATCAGAGGGAGTTCTTATTAGAGAAGAGCGTGGATTATATCGACTAAACACAAAATTTCAATTCTCAAATCCGGATTTAATTTATATTAGCTTGCTGGTTCCAAAAGCAGTTATATGCTTAACATCAGCCTTATATTTCTATCAGCTAACAACGCAGATTCCATCAGCAATAAATATTGCTTTACCAAAGAACATACGATTGCCAAAAATCGATTATCCTCCAATCGATGTAGTATGGTTATCATCAAAAGTGTATTCTGCTGGCATAGACGAACAAGTTTTAGATGGGATAATGATAAAAATATATAGCCCTGAAAAAACAATCACAGATTGTTTTAAATTTAGATCAAAAATTGGTCATGATATAGCTATTGAAGCATTAAAAGATTACATGCAAAAATACCCACCGAAAATTAATGAATTGATGGAATATGCCAGAGTTAACCGAGTTGAAAAACTGATGCGCCCCTACTTGGAGACATTGATATGAAGGAAATGAAAAATATTCCAGCCTCGGTTCATGCTCGATTGCAAAATAAAGCAAAAAACCAGAATAAACTGTTTCAGGAAATATTACAGTATTATGGTATGGAAAGATTCCTCTTTCGCCTTTCTCAAACACAATATGGGCGTATGTTTATTATAAAAGGAGGTTTATTTTTTTATGCCCGGGGGTACTCTTTAAGACGGCCTACCCGAGACATTGACTTTTGTGTATATATAGAAAATTCAGCCGAAGACCTCGTCGAAATCATAAAAAAAGCCATTTCAATACCAGCAACTTATGATGGATTGTATTTTAAAAATGATTCGGTCCATATTGAAGAGATTATGGTAGACGCTGATTATCCAGGATATCGAATCATCTTTGATGCATTATTAGGGTCTTCAGTTATACCACTTCAAATTGATGTAGGGTTTTCTAATGTTATTTTTCCCGAGGCAAAAGAAATCAAGTACCCAGTGCTATTGGAAGAAATGGAAGCACCAGTTTTTAAAATCTATCCACCTGAGATGATCATATCGGAAAAATTTCAAGCAATGGTTCGATTGGCTGACATCAATAGCCGATGGAAAGATTATTATGATATTTGGATGTTATCTGAATTACAGGATATAAATGGTGAAATACTTCAAAACGCGATTTCAGTTACATTCCAGCAACGGAAAACGCATATTCCCGAAGAAATTCCAATAGGATTATCAGATAATTTTGCCACTGTAAATCAAAGGAATTGGGAAAGATTTTTATCACGAAATTTAATGTCTCAAGATAGTATTCAAAGTTTTAGTGAAATTATTGGTAGACTTCGGTTATTCCTTTTACCTCCAGTGCGTGCAATTGTTGAGAAAAAACCATTTCAATTGTATTGGAAAGCAGGATCTAATTGGTTTTGAAATGGATAATGGTTCTAGTAACCCAATAATGCCCGTGTCCAGATTCTCTTGATTATTGTAATCCTGAATGGAAATGCGTACGAACCCTCGTCCTTTCCACTCGACCAAGTTAATCTTGATATGTAATCATTATAAAGATGAAATTTCATCATATTCAGCGTGGGCGTCTAAGGGGAATGGTGCAATGCCTATTCGAAAAACGGATGGGAATCGGGAGAATACAGCGGTTTCATCTTTGAGTTAGTGCAGATGGAACCAGATTATACAGAAAACAACACAGGGCTGTCCTAAAAGAAGGCTGTCACCTCGAGCGAAGCGAGAGGTCTTTTCATGCTATATACTAAGATGTCTCGCTTCGCTCGACATGACATATATGACTTTTTGGACAGCCTCGTGTTGGTAAGGTCGAACCGAAAATACATTTCAATAATAATACATCTAATCCCGGCCACGGTTAGCGAGCTGATGGTCCAGCATTAGAATCGCATTACTGCACTCTTCGATGCGTTTTAATTGCTCCACGATCTCCGAGGCGTTCTTTTCCTCTTCCACCTGTTCATCTATGAACCAATGAAGCATGATTTGTGATGGATAATCTTTTTCTTTCAACGTAATCTCATAAATATTATTGATCATGCTGGTTACCAATTGCTCATGCGCATAGGTGTCATTGAACACCTCTAAGACTGAATTCCACTCGGCTTTGGGTTGGTCGATGGTCTTTAAAGTTACCTTCCCACCTCGATCAACTATGAAATTGAAGAATTTCAGGGCATGTTCTTGTTCTTCGCGGGATTGGACGCGCATCCAATGGGCAAAACCGGGCAGGTTATTTACTTCAAAGTAAGCTGCCATGGATAGATATAAGTAAGCTGAAAATAATTCGTTTTTAATTTGTTCATTCATTGCGTCTTGTACTTTTAAATTGATCATTTTATTTTCTCCTATTTATTATATACTTACTAATTGTATCCGAATACGCATAAAACATACAAGCTAAAAACCCAATTCTTCCATTAATCTTTTATCAGAAATTTCTGGTATTTCCTTTTTCAAAAGATCGCGCCAAAAATCTTGATCATAACGTCGGGAACGGATGGGTAACGGCATGGGTACACCCCACCCCAACAAGAGGACTTCTTCTTTAGGCTGCAACCGTGCTAACATACCCCTTAAGGCATCTCGGCTAGCTAAACCGGAAAGCACCGCATGGATATCATCGTCATCGCCCAACCAACCAGATATGCGTGTGCCTAATTGCGACATGACCTCGTCATAAATTTGAGAGGGGCGCTGGTCTACGATGAGCAAGGTCACATAATATTTGCGCATTTCACGGGCGATGATGCTGAATGTGGTTTGAGGCGCCATGACCGGATTGAGCAATTTGTGAGCTTCTTCCAACACCACGACCAAAGGTCTTGGCTCGCCTTCTTTTTTCGAGCGGAAAAGGTTGGTTCGTTTTTCCCAGGCGTCACGAATGCGGCGGGTGAGCAAATTGCTGACCAACAGATAATCCAGATCGGTTTCGAATTCGCCAAATGAAAGCACGATATGCTGCCCGGCTTCCAGTGTCTTGATGATTTCGCTCACACTGTCGTTGGCTGGTTTTTCAAGTATATAGGGGCGGTTAAAAAGGCGGTTGAGTTTGGAATGCAGCCCTTGAGCGGCGATAACATTCACACCTGCTTCGTTAGCCCAGGCAGCAACGCTGCCTGGAGCGGGCACTTTTTTGCCATCCTCATTTTCAAGATAATCATCATATTTCATTTCCCGGAAAGCTGAAAACCAATTCTCTTTACCAAAGGTACTGACCAATGCTTCGAGTGTGGTTGGGGTAGTCTCTTTGAGGTTGAGCTCGCGGGTAAGCAGTTCGATATCCTCCGGTTGGATATCTTTCATGGCAATTTCCAGGTTGAAATCAGGCGTTTGCCCGCGAATTTGTGCACCCTTTCCCAAACCGACCACGCGTACCTTAGCCGGAAAGCGGGTGCGCAGCCCGATCACCGGCAAGCCGGTATCCGAGGCGGTATCATCCAATCCGTATTCGTTGTGCATGTCGAAGACCAACACCGAGGCGTGGTTATAATGGATTAAACCTGCCAGGATAATGCGGGTAAGGAAGGATTTACCCGTGCCGGTAGCACCAAATACACCTGATGAACGCTGGATGAATTTATCCAAGTTGATGCAAACCGGATGAGCCTGTTCACGGGTATAGCCAAGGACTAGATTCCCGGGCGTTTCGGGTTTACCGAATATTTCTGCGATATCGCCCGGGGATGCCAGCCTCACACCCGCGTGATGAGGCGGAACGGTTTTGACTGGCAGCAAGCCGGGAGGATTTTCTTTGACTTTTTCAGCCCAGGCTTGGTAGCCTGGATCTTCAAATTTCGGGCCGACTTCCAGCATTAGAGCGGGCATAACTTCCAGATTGGTATATAGTGTTTGCCCGTGCAGCAAATTCGCCAACTCAGGAGCCAGCCGGTCTTCGCTTTGCTCATCGGCAAAGCGAAGATCCGTAGCGCCGAGTTTTATATCCGTAACCAGCCCGTAGAACTGCCAGTTGCCGCTTTCTAGAACTACGAAGGCACCTTCTTGAACTTCTTGAGGTGAAATCGAGAGGCGAACGAGAAAATTCTCCTTCAACCCCCCGCCAACCAGATAGCCAATCGAATCGATTTTATTTTTCGGATCCATATGATTTATTCCTCGAATCACCAGATTGCTCGGGTAGGGCATCATTGAGTACGCTGAGCAACGACATTAAAGTCGGATAATCGTCTCTTAAAAGGATAATCAATTCTTGAGCAGCTTGGTTTACCCAATTGGGATTGCCAGCCTGGTTGTGCACTTGTGCGGCTTGTTGAATGTGAGCGGCAAGCAAGTCCTCTATCGGAGCATCAACAGCTTTAAGGATGTGGCGGAAATAGCCAAATCTGCCCATCGAAGTGAACGAGCGCAACTCGTCATCGTCGCATAAATAGATTACATCCAGGCTCAAGGGTGGGCGGGGCGGCAGTAAGTGATAGATACGTTCATTTTGGCGATAACCCACTGATAAGACGCTGAATTCTAAAGGCACGTTGCGGTTTTGACGATTATCGGCAATGACCTGCTCATCCACATCGTCCAATGTTACCAGTTGTCGTACCAGGCCATCATCATCGATATGGATATCATAGATCAATCCATAAATGTGATAATCATAATCGAGTGAAGCGCGCACCAATCCGCCAAAAGATGGCATTTCGGTTTGCAAAGCGCGGCATCCTACCACAAAATTCGCCAGGCTGGCGCGCAATAGTCTTCCGAGTTGCAATGCACTCATCGGATTCTTGTCCTTCCTAAGCTATTCTTTTGAAATTGTTTGTGTGAAAGACCTTTTACAATCAAGCCTCGTCGGCGTAATTCCATAGCCACCATGCGATCTACTTGTTCCTTTTCCTGGATAGACACCTTCGCAATCTCGTGAGCTCGGTGTAATAAATATGGATAAGGATGACCTTCCAGGATGTGGCATTGATCGAGCAAAGATACATGCAAATCGTCCAAAGCTTCTAGATCCTCGGCTACCCAGGCTGGAATTTCTACCCGTGCCAGATAAGGGTACCCAGGCTGACCAATATTCAGATAAAAGAATCCAATGCGCAGCTCATCTTTATAATATTTACTTGAAAGGGATTGGATATAGAATACCGCCGAACGTTCTTGGGGTTGGAGTATTGTACCGAACAAATCGAAATCGGTCACCCCGCGAAAAGGTTGAAAATTCCTGAGGTTAGATAATTCCGCTTGAGATGCAAGCGATAATTCTAAAAGGCGGATAACGAGATTGAAGATGGGTCGATCCACATAACCAGCCACCATGACGCGGCGGGATTCAAGCTGCTTCAATATATTTTGATATTTGGCGAGATGCTTTTCTTGTTCGGACGAATCGCCCGAGTCCGTTTCTCTTGTTCGCCATAATTCCAATGGGCCATCGGTGAGTGAAATAATGGGGGGAGTACAATTTTCAGATAAGCTGGCTATGAATGCCCGTTCCCCTAAATCTCTCGCAAATGCAAGCTCGTTATCAGAAATGATACCGCTCGATGTATATAATTGGTCTCCTATGAAAAGCTCACTTTGATTGGTGGTTTTTGGCGCATCCGATAAATCGGAATGGGTGATAATAGCCCCATAATTAATCAGGGCATATTGGACTTCAGCATGGCGGTCGAAATTTATTTGCGAGCCATCCGCAGCAATCAAGGTGACCGACGGCTGCTTGAGGGGCGGCGCATGTCGCAAAGTAAGAGGTGCCTCATGAGGAATAGCGCAGCGCAGCGCTCGGTCATATTGCAAAGCTTGCTGAACTTTTTCTTGTAAGGCTGTTGCATTATCGGCATTGGCATTAAGATAAGCCGATGCTTGTTCTTTTTTGGCAAGAAGCTCCTTTTCTCTGAGAAGGGCTTTCTCCCCAAATTCCATCACGTGTTTTCGCACTTCTTGAAAATTAACCGGCACTGATTCCCTCGGTAGTTATATGTTTGAAAGATTCCTGGCGGTTTGTCAAAATTGATTCTCGCTTGAGTAATTAGCACCTTAGAAAAGTCTTTTGGTCATGGTGTAATTAAATTGCTAAGGTTGTAATTATTATCGTCGAACATTTTGGTCGTATATGGGTTATTTTATCAATCTTATACCAGCCCCTCTATTGGGGCTGTCCAAAAAGTCATATATGTCATGTCGAGCGAAGCGAGACATCTTAGTACCTCTATGAAAAGACCTCTCGCTTCGCTCGAGGTGACAGCCTTCTTTTAGGACAACCCCGTCCGCAGAACAGGGGGGGATAATAAGAGTCAACATTTTTCTATAATAAATCCGCACAGTAGAATAAGTTTTGATAAACCATTGGAAACCTGTAAGTTTGTAAATTGCTATTAAAATATACTTCTTTTGTTTATCAGTTGTTTCATCGCCAAGCATGTCCTGAGTGAAGTGATTAGGAATACATTTTGTGATATCTTGATAAATAATAAGGTTGGGCTACTGGAAAGATTGTACAATCGGACTTACGAGTGCGCAAGGGAAAAATATTAAAATAGGGGTAAAATGGGTGCATTCTCTAATCTATATCATATTCTTCGATGATCGCAATTCATAAATCGTTGTCTGCTTCTTCGTCAAATGACCACCTTCGTCCTATCGATGCGCGGCGAGACTTAATTCAAGTTGCCGATTTGATCGAACTTTGTTTTTCGGAGACTATAGATCCGGATGGGGAAAGTTATATCCGGCAGATGCGTAATGCTGCTAAGAATGGTCCCTATCTCCAATGGACGGGTTCTATAAAAGATCAAGCAACCTTCCCGACTTCTGGTTTTGTGTGGGAGAACGAAGGCAGGATTATTGGGAATTTAACCCTTATTCCGGTCCTGAAGCGCATTCAACCTCTATACCTGATTGCTAATGTAGCGGTGCATCCCGATTTTCGACGTCAGGGAATAGCCCGCCAGTTGACCCTGGCTGCCCTGGAATATGCCCGCCAGCGAAAGGCATCAGCCATTTGGCTGCAAGTACGTGAAGAAAATCAGGCTGCATATCATTTGTATAAATCTTTAGGTTTTGTCGAACGCGCCCGCCGCTCAACTTGGTACCACACAAGGCGAAGAGAATATATATCGGGACCGTTGAGTAACCAGTTGCGCTCTTTTATTCAACCCGCTATCGGTTGGCGGTCGAATGCTGATTGGATGCTTCAAGAGAAATGGCTGGAAGCAAGCTATCCTGCGGAGCTTCGCTGGCAGCTTCCCATTAAATCGAGTTTATTTAAACCCGGCCTTATCGCATCGATCTACCGTATGTTCATAGATGCCCGTATCCAACATTGGAGTGCACGCTACCAGAATCGACTGTTGGGGGTCATATCCTGGCAGGCTACTAATCATTACGCGGACCATCTATGGCTGGCATTGGACTCGGAATTTGAAGAAACCGCGGCTTACCGCTTGTTAACTTATGTTGTGGAAAAAACAAATCGAAAACGCCCTCTAGCATTGGATTATCAAGCTGGGCGTATACCCCAAGCTATTCAAGCGGCAGGTTTTCAATTGCACCAAACATTGATTTGGATGAATATTGTATAGACCATATGAAGGGACCGGAATTTAAGGATTGAGTGGATTTGTTGTTTTCATTGTGATTCTATCGACTTTTATGCATGCCGGTTGGAATTTACTGGCGCGCTATGAAGGATCAGAGAGACAATTTTACAGCAAAATGCTTATAGCGATGGTCGTGATTGGTTTCATTCCAGCAGTTTGGAGTGAAATCGTCACCCGTTCATTAACCCCTACTGCCTGGTGGTGTGTGATTGGTTCGGGGTTTAGCGCCGGTATGTACCTTTATTTTCTAGCAAAGGCATATGAGACGTCTGATTTCACCATCGTTTATCCAGTTGCTCGCTCATTGCCGGTGATTTTTGTCGCAATTATCGATGTACTAAGAGCACGTTACCTGACCCCCATTGGATGGATGGGTATTTTGCTGGTTGCTGGCGGTTGCACACTCGTTCCTTTACGCACATTTGGCGACTTCGCATTAAAAAAGTATTTCAACAAAGCTAGTTTATGGATGCTTTTAGCTGCCTTGGGTACGGTAGGCTATACATTTCTGGATAAGATAGCCGCCGAGACTGTTCAGCAAAGTCCTGCCACAGCCGCCCGTTATGGGTATATATATTTTGCTTTCTCGCTCATCCCTTATCTGGCGTTTTTAAAAATATTCAAAAATGATACTCCCAATTCAAATGAAAAATCGTTGGGTTGGAAACTGGCTATTCCTGCGGCGGTGCTTAGCTTTGCTGCCTATTGGTTGGTATTATGGGCATATCAATTAAGCCCACTGGCAAGTTATATAGTTGCTTTTCGCCAGTTTAGCATTGTAATCGGTGCAATTTTTGCTTTTATTATTTTTAAGGAAGAAGGCGTCGCTGTCAGAATGACAGGCGCCCTCTTGATTACGTTGGGATTGATATTAATCGGGGTTTTTGGGGGGTAGCGGGGCGTTATCCCATTTTTACCACAATGTCTGAGAGCACATTAGCCGCTTCATCGCCGCGATCTGCTGCATTACTTAAATGACGAAAAGTTTCGCGCAATTTCAACATTTGGACGACGTGATCAATATCTTTGGGTTGGGCAAAAAGGTCTGCCAGCGCCAAGCGATATTCCTGTTCGACCTGGTTTTCAAGCTGTTTGATGCGGATAGTGTGCGTTTGGGTGACGCCTACGTGGTCAGCAAGGCGTTGTACACCCAATAATACTTCGTGAGCAGCTTTCGCCAGCAGTTCACCCATGGTGCGCATGTGCTGGTTGGGTTCTACTTCCAAAATCGACATTTCCACTACTGTAGTATAGGCATAATCCAGCATATCATCGATAGCGCGGGATAGTGCATGGATGTCTTCCCGGTCGAAGGGGGTAACGAAGGTGCGATTCAACTCGTCGATTAAAATCCTGCGCACTTCATCGGCGTTGGCTTCGATTTTTTCTACCGCTTCTGCCCGCCGGCGGGTGGGTTTCTCGAAGTAAGCATTCAATGCGTCCATTCCTTCCACGGTTAGTTGAGCTTGTTGACACAACAATTCGATAAAGCGATTGGGGCGGCGCTGAAATAGATTCTTTGGATTAAATTTTTTCCAGAATGGTGTTTTGTTGGTTGCCATAATTCGATATTACCTTTCAAAATGCTTTATTTATAAGCCAATATAACAAGCCCCCGAGAAAACCGGTGGCTGGAATGGTCAACAACCAGGCTATCACAATATTACCGGCAACACCCCAGCGGACTTTGTGAACTTTTTCGGCAGCGCCTGCCCCTATAATGGAAGAACTAATCACTTGGGTGGTGCTAACGGGACCTCCCAACAGCGCTGCGCCTAGTATAACAATTGTACTGGCAATTTGTGAAGAGAAGGCATGAATTGGGCGGAGTCGATAAAATCCCGAACCCATGGTGCGAATGAGTCGCCACCCACCCAGGGCTGTGCCAAGAGCAATGGAGGTAGCGCTGGCGAATATCACCCAGGTAGGCACATAGAAATCCGGTAGTACTCTAAACGCAACTAAACCCATAGCGATGATTCCCATCGTTTTTTGTGCATCGTTCG
>JBDKUB010000269.1:0-4088 GCA_039679915.1 Anaerolineaceae bacterium | reverse complement strand
TTTTGATCGATTCTATCGAGCCAGCAACCCGCCTTCCGATGCCTCGGGCACCGGTTTGGGATTAGCGATCGTAAAATCGATTGTCGAAGACCATCAAGGGCGGGTATGGGTGGATTCATTGCTGGGTCATGGATCTACATTTACCGTATTACTGCCAATAGTGGAACGTCCATAATAAATCCAGAGTATTTTTCACAACTTATGGTCTGTTTGCGATAAATTTCACAACCGGGCGTTAAAAGCCGCCTCCGCCGGGGCGGTGAGGGAGAACCCGGCGGAGGCCTTCGCCAAAGGAGGAAACAGCGATGAGCATCAGGAGAGTATCCTGAATCCCGTTTTCTAATCTAGATCATACATGAAAATGTCATCATATGTCATTGTCATCCATCCTCGTTAATATGTGATAATTCTCACAATGTCATTATTACATTTGTAATAGAGTTCGTGATTACGATACTCTTAACTGTGAAATGAGGCTTTCTTTGGCTTGCGGCTTGTTATCCATTTCATCAATTCGGCTGCCAATGAAGGGACGAATAATAAGGGTACTATCAATTCCCATTGTTCCCAACCCAGTGGTACGGTATTGAAAACAGGATTCAAGAAAGGAACATAGATCACCGCCAAAAGCAATACCAGTGAAGAAAGCACGGCCAGGTTCATATTCTGGTTATTGAAAAAGCCTATTTTCAACAGCGGGTATCTCTCTGAGCGAGCCGTATAAGCGCGCAGTAGCTCAGAGAATGATAGGGTAACAAAAGCCATTGTTTCGCCAAATTCGGGCATTCCCGGGTGCAGGCGTAATCCAACGATATAGGCGGTCAATACAACCGCCGTGATGGCAACCGTTTGGACGGCTATTCCCATTTGCATGAACTTGTTAATAATCGGTTCGGTTGGAGGGCGCGGCGGTTGATCCATGATATCCGGGTCGCCCTTTTCAGTACCTAGTGCTAGCGCTGGCGCACCGTCGGTTAACAGATTTAGCCATAGCAATTGAATGGCAGTGAGCGGTGAACCTTTGGTGAATAAAGTGCCCAAGAAAATAATGGCAATTTCTGCCAGGTTACAGGAAATTAAATAATAAACGAACTTGCGAATATTACTGTAAATGATTCTTCCTTGCTCGATGGCTGAAACAATGCTGGCGTAGTTGTCATCGGTCAACACCATATCGGCGCTTTCTTTGGCTACATCGGTTCCGGTAATTCCCATGGCGACGCCGATATCCGCCCGTTTGATGGATGGCGCATCGTTCACGCCGTCGCCGGTCATTGCCACCACTTCGCCGCTGTCACGCAGTGCCTCGACGATGCGCAGCTTATGCTCAGGGGATACGCGGGCAAATACATCAGTATAAGCCACTTGATTAATTAATTGTCCGCCATCCAATTGGTCAACATCGGCACCGGTAAGCACCTGGTGGCCGGGATTTAGTAATCCAATCGATTCTGCGATGGCTCGAGCAGTATTGGGGTAATCGCCGGTAATCATAATGGTACGGATACCGGCTTTTTTGGCTTTTTCCAGAGCGGGTTTTGTCTCGGAGCGAGGCGGGTCGATCATCCCTATCAATCCCACGAAAACCAGGTCTTTTTCCAGTGTTTCTGCGGTCATCTCAGCGGGCAGTTCAGGGATTAGGCGATAAGCCAAGCCAAGCACCCGCAGGGCATCTTGGGTCATCAAGTCGTTGGCGGTAAGTATTTGCATGCGCCGGGTTTCATCCATCGGATGAGTATAATCGTCCATACCCTGATAACGGGTGCATAATTCAAGTACAACATCTGGGGCGCCTTTCACCAGTACCACATAACCTCGAGGCATGCTTTGTTCATCATCGAATGGTGAAATATCTTCCGGTCGAGGGTTGTTCAAACTGTGGACGGTTACCATGCGTTTACGGACAGCATCGAAGGGAATTTCATGCAAACGAGGGTAAGCTTGATTCAACGTTTCTTGGTTGGCACCTGCTTTGATTGCAGCGACAACCATAGCGCCTTCGGTTGGGTCGCCCACCATACGATATACAGGTTGATCGTCATTATTCTCGATGATTTCAAGTGTGGCATCATTATTGAGCGTCGCCACCCACAAGGCTGTGAGGGCAGCTTGATAATCCTCTAGTTTTACCGGTTTCTTATCGACTAAAAATTCTCCTTCCGGTAGATAACCATTGCCGGTGACCTCGATAAATTGATCATCGACCCATAGTCGAGTCACGGTCATTTCGTTTTGGGTTAAAGTGCCGGTTTTATCCGAGCATATCACGGTTGCAGACCCCAGTGTTTCTACCGATGATAAGCGGCGGATGAGAACGTGGCGCTTGATCATCTCTCTCATACCCAGTGCCAGACTGATGGTAACCACGGCTGGTAAACCTTCAGGAACTGCCGCAATCGCTAAACTAACCGCGATCATGAACATATCCAGAGGGTTGTTGCCCCGGATCAATCCTTCAATAAACACCAGCGCACAGACCGCTAAGGCTGCCCATCCGAGGGTTTTCCCGAGCTGGTCCAGACGTTTCTGCAATGGTGTGGGTTCGTTCTCGACCGATTGGAGCATTTCTGCGATGAGCCCGATTTGAGTGTACATGCCTGTCGCGATGACTACACCCTTACCGCGCCCATAATTTACCAAGGTGCCCATGAAAGCCGTGTTTTTGCGGTCACCAAGAGGAATATTTGATTCAAGAAGTAATGAAGCATCTTTCTGAACGGGAACCGATTCTCCCGTAAGAGCCGCTTCTTCCACCCGCAGATTGACCGCTTCTATCAAGCGCAGGTCAGCCGGGATATAGTTACCGGCTTCCAACAAGACCAAGTCGCCGGGTACAAGCTGAGATGCAGGGATGACCTGGCGGGAGCCATCCCGAATTACATGGGCTTCTGGTGCAGCCAGCTTACGTAAGGCTGCTAGAGCTTGTTCGGCGCGCCGCTCTTGCACAACCCCCAAAACTGCGTTGAGAATAACGATGGTCATGATGGCGCCAGCTTCTACATAATCACCCAAAGCTGCAGATATGACTGAAGCAACGATCAATAAAATGACCACAAAGTTGTTGAACTGCGCCCATAACATTTGCCAAAAAGTAGTAGGAGGCGCTTCCCGCAAGACATTGGGTCCATATTGCTGCAACCGTTTTTGTGCTTCTTCGGTCGATAAACCCTTATCGGAAAGGGTATTCAATCTTTGTAATACTTCGGAAGATTGCATGGCATGCCAGGCGAATTCTTCCTGTTGGTTGGATAAAAACTGAGGTGTAAACCGGTCTTCGTTTTTCATTAATGCTCCATATCGGAATTTTCTATAAATATGCGGCAAATATTATAGCATGGTATCGAATGATATTGAGTTTACCCGTGCTTGTATCACCCATTAGGTGTATTTTTTTAATATTCCCGTATCATTATCCTGTTCATTTTGCTATAATGTATTTTTATGTCGCTCATAAAGGTTCGAATCATTTGGCATGGCAAGAAATGTTTTTTTGGGGATTCGTTCAGGACTTGTAGTAATGGCTTCAGCTATTATCTTAGGGATACTGCGATTTCGTCTTTTTTATATGGACAAACCACTCAAATTAATTTTCTATAAAATAAGATATAGCTAACATCGAAATAGATAAGGTCGTCACATGAAATGGCAAGATGTTTTTCCGGTAATCGTTTCCTTATTCATTATCATTATGGTTGCGCTATTGCAGCGACAATCCAAGGCATTAGCGGCGATCTTAGCAACCATGCCCATTATTACGCCACTCTCGTTGTGGATTATCTATGAAGCCACTGATGGCGAAGGTCAGGCTGTATCCCAATATACCCAGGGATTGGTGATTGGCATCATCCCAACATTATTTTTTGTTATTACTCTATGGTTGACCTCCCGGGCTGGGTTGAAGCTGGCACCCATGTTGGTGGTGAGCTATTGTGTTTGGGGAGTAGTTTTGTCGATCGAGTTGGGCTTGAAGAGGTGGGCAGGTGCATAGATAAATCCAACAGATTACTAATATGTTCGACGACAAAAGTCATGCACCAAAGTCGAATTCTTAAAAGAACACCTTTACCAGCTTGAGCGCTTTTTGTTTC
>JBDKUB010000240.1:0-2212 GCA_039679915.1 Anaerolineaceae bacterium | reverse complement strand
TCAGCGCAGGAAGCCGGGGTGTTGTTGGTAAATACTTGCGGCTTCATAGCCCCAGCCAGGCAGGAGTCGTACGAAGTGCTGGCAGAACTGGCGCAAGGAAAGCGCAAAAATCAGCTTTTAATCGCTGCTGGCTGCCTCACCCAGCGGTTTGGGCAGGAAGCAGTGCAGCGCGTTCCCGCCATTGACGGCATTTTGGGTACTCGCCGCTGGATGGATATCGTGGAGGTGGTGGATAAATTGCGTCGCCAGGAAACACCAAAACCGTTCTACCACATACCTGCTGTGCCTACAGTCGGTAAGGATGAGCCTGGTGCTGTAGGCGCCACCATTCAGGGCGGCAGTGCCTATCTAAAAATCGGTGATGGCTGCCGCCACCCCTGCGCTTTTTGTGCTATTCCCCTCATCAAAGGAACAGCAGTCAGTCGCCCATTACCAACTTTACTGGATGAAGCTCGCTTTCTGCAAGACCAGGGTATTAAAGAAATCGTGTTGATTTCCCAAGATACCACCGATTATGGTCACGATCTTGGCATGAAAGATGGTTTAGCTCAATTATTGGAGAAACTGGTAAAGGCAGCTCCGCAAATTCGCTGGTGGCGCACTTTATATGCCTATCCGGGATTGGTCAGCGATCGCCTTATTCAAGCTATGGCAGCTAACCCGCAAATCCTTCCCTACCTGGATTTACCCTTGCAGCACGCTCATCCAGAGACGCTTAAGCGCATGCACCGTCCGGCTAATATCGACCATGTGAAAAAGACCCTGGAGAAAATGCGTCAGGCTTTACCGGGGCTGACTTTACGCACCACCTTCATCGTTGGATACCCCGGTGAAACCGAAACCGAATTTCGAGCGCTGCTCGATTTTATCCGTGAAATGCGCTTCGACCGCCTGGGGGTTTTTCAATATTCATTCGAGCAGGGCGTCCCTGGTGAGCCTTTGGGTGATCCTATCCCCACTGAAGTGAAAGAATCGCGCTACCAACAAATCATGGAAATGCAGCAGTCGATTTCTCTGGCGATAAACCAAACCTTTATCGGTCAAACCCTGGATGTTCTAATCGAAGGTCAAGGCGATGTCGAAGACGAAATTGGGACAACAGCTAAAAAAGCACGTATATCCTTGGGACGTTCCTACCGCGATGCTCCAGAAATCGATGGACTGGTGCTGGTCGAAGGGGATGCATCTGTTGGGGAAATCATACCGGTGCATATTACCGGCGCAATGACCTATGACTTATCCGGTGAAATGGTGAACTGCTGATATCAGGTTTCTTTTTACTGCTTTCTTGAAAATATTTTCAATGGTCAGTTATCAATTAACAATTCTTCGATTATCGATTCTCTATGTTTGAATTTTTCTTGCTCTCCTGCTTTCCCTAAGTGAGGGTGTTGAAAAAGAATAAGACACAATGTGGGGCTGTCCTAAAAGAAGGCTGTCACCTCGAGCGAAGCGAGAGGTCTTTTCATATCAATGCTAAGATGTCTCGCTTCGCTCGACATGACATATATGACTTTTAGGACAGCCCCATGAATAATTAGCTTCACCATTACCCAACCTCCCCCATAAATCAAGGACAGATTTTTGGGGTAGGAATTTAAAATATTGCTTTTTTCAACACACTCCTCAAAATATACTTGAGCGCTGCGACTTTTTGTGTTATTGTTTATTACTTTATTAAACCAAGGTGATTTATGATCGACCTGAACAACCCCGAAATAAAATTGGCACTGCATGCCGTCCGGCAGGCTGTCCAGGCAATACAACATATACAGGCAGAGCTGGTTTCTCCCGCATTGACCAAAGAAGACCGCTCACCGGTGACCGTTGCCGATTTTGCCTCTCAAGCACTCATTGCCAGATTGCTAGAGCAAGCTTTTCCTAACGACCCTTTGGTTGCCGAAGAAGACGCTCAAACGCTGCGCCAACCTGAAGGCAGCCAAACCCTTGAAATGGTCACCCACTACGTAGCGCAATTTGTGGGTCGAACGAACCCCGAAAACGTATGCCGTTGGGTGGATAGAGGTGCCTCTCAGCCTACCCAACGTTTTTGGTGCTTAGACCCAATTGATGGCACCAAAGGGTTCTTACGCGGTGATCAGTATGCCGTAGCACTGGCGCTCATCGTGGATGGACAGGTGCAGATTGGCGTACTAGGCTGCCCTAACTTAACCGATGCTTACCGCCCGGATATAGGTGGCGCCGGCTCTTT
>JBDKUB010000074.1:0-3177 GCA_039679915.1 Anaerolineaceae bacterium | reverse complement strand
GGGGTCTGCTAATCCAGCGCATATTTCTGCATGTAATTGATTTACCTCATATTCGAAATTTTCAGTCATGATGATCCTTTAACAAATTTATATTACATATATATGTATATTCATATATGTATATTATGTACAATGTTGTTCAATTTTTTAGTAGTATTTATCATATTAATTACCATGACATTTATCATAAAAATAATGAGTATAATGATTCAATATTTTGGTTATAGTCAAAATAATTCAGATATTGGATGTTATATGAATCATTATCATATGCAAAATAAAAATTCGATTATCCTCCAAAAATATGGCCACCTTTTAAATCTTCCCCAACATACCCAATGTGTCACCCTCTTTGAAGGAAACACCCCGCTTATTCCACTTCCGCGTTTGGTAAACGAATTGGGGGGCGGCTTCGAATTCTATGTTAAATATGAAGGATTAAACCCTACCGGCTCTTTCAAAGACCGCGGTATGACCGCTGCCATTAGCGAAACTCTCGGAGCGGGTTCGAAAGCCGTTATTTGCGCATCCACAGGCAACACGGCTGCTTCAGCAGCAGCTTATGCTGCAAGAGCGGGTTTGAATGCCTATGTACTGATACCTCAAGGAAAAGTGGCAGTAGGAAAATTAGCCGGCGCCGTTGCTTATGGCGCTAAAGTCATTCAAATCGAAGGCTCCTTCGATGATGCCCTCACATTAGTCATCCAATTATCCCAAAGCCATCCGATTGCTCTGGTCAATTCGATCAATCCCTATCGATTAGAGGGACAAAAAACCGCCGCGTTTGAAATTTGCGATACTCTAGAAAAATCGCCCGATTGGTTATGCCTTCCGGTCGGTAATGCCGGAAATATTACCTCCTATTGGATGGGGTTTAAGCAGTACGACGAATTAATGGGATGCGGTTTACCTCGCATATTAGGTGTGCAGGCTTCCGGCGCTGCCCCACTTGTAGTAGGCCATCCCATCGACCATCCCGAAACAATTGCCACTGCAATCCGGATTGGAAAACCAGCTAGAGGTGAACAGGCTTTGCAGGCAGCCGAAGAATCACACGGAAAAATCATTGCGGTCAGCGATCAGGAAATTTTATCCGCCCAAAAAAGATTAGCTCAGGAGGGAATATGGGTCGAACCTGCCTCGGCTGCCGGCTTGGCTGGATTTCTTGAAGAAGTAAAAATCGGCAATATGGAATTGAGCGGCAAACGAATCGTAGCCATTTGTACCGGTCACGGTCTAAAAGATCCCGATTCGGTCACACACAATATGCCCTTGCCTGAAGTCATTCCACCCGATATACATATTCTGGAAAAAACCATCTTGGGTCAATGAGCAACAAATATCATTCACCCAGGATATGAGTTCCAGTGCGGTGCAATGGCTGATAGCCAATGGCAGCCATATCCTCGGGTGGAAAAGTCGCTTCATCCGGCTTATCGGATAATCCAAAAACCAATGCCCCTTTTTGTTTCCACTCTTTAGCCAGATCGCTAACTTCTCGCGTAATCATAATTTCCTCATCGATCATCTTTTCGATCGGTTGATCTTCTTTATTGCAACCCATTTTCCCGATGGTTGTCTTGTACTCATTGTATCGGAATGCTTTAAACGGAGTAGGATCGCCAGCTCGATTCAACTGATAAATGTCTTGATGAACGGAAATTAATCCATGGGGAAGTTTTTGCTTGTTTTTTTCGACAATATCAATGAATTCATTGAATGAATTGATACTTCCACTTTTAACTTTTTCAATCACTTCATCTAAGGTGTAGAAACCACTTTGGATAATCAGGCAGATATAACAAAGGTAGTCCTGGTTATCCGCTGTGAAATGATGGTACTCAGGTTGATTGAGAAGATCATAACCATGTTGAAATGCGTGTAAATCGAAATTATCCCCCAGCAAATGAGCAATCGTATTTCGAACCGCCTGTACTCGTGCCCGATCGATCACATGCCCATTTCTGCCGCGCGCCCCCAGCGCAGTTTTATCCAAATCGATAACCAGTGCAGTTTCTTCATTGGGTACAATATGCTGTTTTTCGCAAAATTTAGGGAATGACTCTTCAAAGATGCCCTGGCTTTTCTTACCATCTAAAGCTACCCAACGATTAGAAAAATAGACTTTTTGACGATTGGATATGTCTTTGATTTCAACGCTTGGTGGTTTTAGATTTTCCGAACCGATAAAAGCAATTCCTTCCCATCCCCCTTCAACACATATATGGGTGAACGCTGTTATATCCAATAATTGTGTGTCACCAATAAAGATTAATTTCTTGATTTTGCTATTCGAATGATCGAGCGCATGAGCGTGCTCAAGTAAAGCAATAATGACTTTTGCATAATTCACTTCGCTTTTGCGAGGGATGATTTTATTCGGTAATCGAATTTCCTCCGCTATGATATCAAAGGATGGCAGCCGATTATCAGCAGGATTTAAATTTCGATAAACGATATTATCTCCTAAGAAATCGCTAACTTTCCCTAAACCAAATATATTCATTTATTATCTCCTACAATGAGTTCATGGAGTGCAAGTAAGCCTTTATCTGCATCTTCTTTACTGACGACCATGCTGATGGAAACTTCCGATGATCCCTGCGCAATAGCAATTACATTCACTTCGGAATTTCCCAATGCACTGAATATTTTACCAGCGATTCCTGGAGTGCGGATCATTCCAGCGCCAACCACGGTAATGATAACGACCTCCTCTGTTGCCCATATCCGGTCGATATCGCGTTTGATTATCTCGTTATTAAATGCTACCTCTAACGCATCGATCACTTCCTCGGCTGCCTCTTGAGGTACTGCAAAACAAATCGATTGTTCGGATGAAGCCTGAGTGATCAACGGTACACTCGTCCCGGTAGAAGCGACAGCTCCAAACGCCCTGGCAGCTACGCCAGGCACACCTAACATACCCCTACCCTCCAATGTGATCAATTTCTGGGCGTCGATGGTGGTAACAGCTTTAATAGCTCCATTAGAGTTATGATTATTATCGGGTATCAACCGGGTTCCCGGATGATCAGGATTGAACGTATTGCATATGCGTAAATTTATTCCAGCTTCTATTATAGGCCGTATAGTTTTAGGGTGAAGAACTTTTGCTCCAAAGTAGGCTAATTCTGCTATCTCGCGATAAGTCAATTCTGGAATCGTCCGGGCATG